>SXZC01000120.1 GCA_005788075.1 Actinomycetota bacterium | reverse complement strand
GAGGATGACGGCGGTGCATCGAGGAGTTGACATGTGGTGTTCCCCTGTAGTCGGTGCGGGCGGTAGTGGCGCTGGGGTCATTCGAAGGTAGGACGGTTTGCCGCGAAGCGCGCTGTCCATTCGGGGGGTTCCCATCGGCGCTGGCACGAACCAAATGCCCGCATAGAGCGTATTTCGGGCTGTAACCGGGATGGGCGGGATGTCCCGGCCTCGATGCCCATGGGAATGGGGGATCCACCCCCACCGGGGTGTGCGGGGCATGTAATACGGAACCGATACGGGTTGGCAGGCCAACGCATGCCGCCTACGGTCCTCGGTGCGTGTGAAGCACCAACGGCGCTGAGTACCCGCGTCGGCACGCCGTCCTTGCAAGCGAGCAGGAGCCCCGTTATCCCGACACGCCCGAACGCGAGGCATTCCCTTGTGCGCTCCCGCGCCGCGGCAATCCTCATCGGACTGTCACTCCCGCTCGTCGTGGGGGGCACGCTCTCGGCGTCGCCCGTCCCGGACGCACTTCCGGGCAGTGGTTCCTCCACCACCCCGGCTCCCTCGCAGGCGCCCGCTCCTGCAGGTGGATCCGCCGCAGGCGCACCCGCCGCCGTGCCGGCCACGCCCCCGGTGCCGATCTCGCTCATCGGGCCCGAGACGCGATCGTCGTTCATGAAGCAGTTCCAGTCGCGCCTTCGCGCCAAGGGCCAGAAGATCAAGGTGACCGGTCGCTTCGACAAGCCGACCGAGAAGGCCATCCGCCGCCTGCAGGCCAAGATGGGCCTTCCGCCCAACGGCCTCGTTGATGGCGCGTTCATGACCCGCATCGGCATCAAGATGCGCGGCGTCGCCGGCGCCGACCAGCCCCCGCCCTCGCCCGCGAGCAACGCGCCGGTGGTGCAGGTGGCCATGCAGTACCTCGGCGTGCCCTATGTGTGGGGCGGCGCCACCCCGGCGGGCTTCGACTGCTCGGGCCTCGTGATGTTCTCCTACAAGCAGATCGGCAAGTCGATCCCGCGGACCACCTGGGACCAGTGGGGTGCCCTGCCCAAGGTGCCCTTCGACCAGCTGGCCCCGGGTGACCTGGTCTTCTTCCGCAACCTCGGCCACATGGGCATGTACATCGGCGACGGCAACGTGCTGCACGCGCCGCAGACCGGCAAGGTCGTGAGCGTCTTCCCGCTCGCCCGCCGCATGCACGACTACGTCGGGGCCGCCCGCCCCTAGCCGCCCCGGATGTTCCACGGGAACATCCACCTGAACCGGGGTGATCCGATCCGCCGCGGCGGTCGTACCACGGTCGAACGGTCCGAGCACATCGGGCCACGACCGGAGGAGCACGACCCATGAACCGCCGTACCCGACTTCTTCCCGCCCTTGGCGCCCTGGCCGCCGCTGGTGCCATCGCCGCAGCGCCCGCAATGGCGCAGCATGCGACGACGCCGCCCAAGCCGACCAAGAACATCGTCCAGGTGGCGGCGTCCAACCCGCAGTTCTCCACCCTCGTCTCGCTGGTCAAGGAGGCCGGCCTGGTGAAGGTGCTCTCGGGCAAGGGGCCGTTCACGGTCTTCTCGCCCACCAACGCCGCCTTCGCGAAGGTGCCTGCCGACACCTTGGCAGCGCTCAAGGCCGACCCCGACAAGCTGCGGGCGGTGCTGACCTACCACGTGGTGCCGGGCAACGTGCCCGCGTCGAAGGTGGTCACGCTCAACGGCAAGCGCGTGAAGACGGTCGAGGGCAGCACCGTCCGCGTGATGGTGAAGGGCAAGACCGTCAAGGTGAACGATGCCACGGTCACCAAGACGGACATCAAGGCGTCCAACGGCACGATCCACGTCATCAACAGCGTGCTGATCCCGCCGGCGGGCTAGGGGACGTCGTGCCCGGCGCGCAGGCCGTGATGGGGGGCTTCGCCGCAACGGCCTCGCGCCGGGCGTGGGCGGCCACGACCTACGATGCACCCGTGGTCGTGGATCCGCTCGACATGGTTGACCCCGCAGAGGCGGACGCCGCCGCGCTGCGGGCGATGGCGACCGGCGACCACGAGGCCCTCCGGGGCTTCTACGACCGCTACGGCCGCATGGTGCACGCGGTGGCCCATCGCATCACCGGCGATGCCCAGGCCGCCGAGGAGTGCACCCAGGACGCCTTCCTCGCGGTGTGGAGGTCGGCGGCGTCGTTCGACCCGGCGCGGTCGAGGGCGGCCACCTGGGTGTGCGCCATCGCCCGCAACCGGGCGCTGGACGCCGTGCGGGCCACGGGGCGCCGGCCGGTGCCGAGCGATGATCTTCCCGAGCGGGGGTTCGCGCCCGACTCCGCGGACGTCGTGGCCGACGCCGACGCGGCCGTTCGCGTGGCCGAGGCGATGGCAGGGCTACCCCCTGCGCAGTGCGACGTGCTGCAATTGGCGTACTTCGACGGTCTCTCGCAGACGGAGATCGCCCAGGTGCTCGAGGTTCCGCTCGGCACCGTCAAGAGCCGCATGCGACTCGCCCTCGAGCGCATGCGGGAGGTCATCGGGGACCTGGGCCCGGAGGCATGAACCACATGAGCACCGACGACATCACTCCAGAGGACCGGCACACCCTCGACGCCATGAGCCGTGCGCTGCCGCGCGTGGGCCCGCCGCCCGACCTGGGCGACCGCATCGTCGCGGAGGCGTCCGGACAGGCCACCGCGCAGCAGCCCCTCGCCGAGGTGATCAGCCTCGATGAGCGCCGCTCGCGCCGCCGCGTGGTGCTCTCGTCGCTCGCGGCGGCGGCCTGCGCCGCGGCCGTGGCCGTGGGCGTCACGCTCGCATTCACCGGCGGCTCCGCCGACCCGGGCCCGCTCACCGCGAGCACGGCGATCGTGGCCCAGGCCGGCGATGGGGTGTCCGGCACGGCGGCCCTCTACGGGTCGGAGCAGGCCGGCGGCATGGTGCAGGTGCGCCTGTCCGACGTTCCCGCGCCCCCGTCGGGTCACCACTACGAGGTGTGGGTGCTCGAGAAGGGGTCCACCGAGATGACGTCGGTGGGGTCGTTCACGCCGTCGTCGGGCGACGTCGACCTCATGCTGCCGCTGCCCGCGCCGGCCGACTACGCGGCCGTGGACATCTCCGTCGAGCCGAATGGCGGCCCGCCCGCGCACTCCGGCACCAGCCTGGCGGGCGCGAAGTTCGCCTGAGGGCCCACGGGCCGCTGCAACGCGTGTCTCACTGAACGGGACTAGCATCCCGCGCCCCATGAGCACGATCCGGCGCACGAAGATCGTGGCGACCCTCGGGCCCGCCACCGACGACCAGGCCACGCTGGTCGCGATGATGCGCGCCGGCGTGGACGGCGTGCGCATCAACTGCTCGCATGGCACGCGCAACGACTTCATCCGCCGGGCCTGGCAGGCGAAGGACGCCGCGGCCACGGCCGGACGCCACGTGGCCATCATGTTCGACCTGCAGGGGCCGAAGATCCGCCTGCACGAAGCCACGCGTCGCGCCGACCTCGACGAGGGTGATCAGGTGCGCATCGTGGGCGACCCCAAGGCCCGCGGGGCCACCGGCGCGCTGGTGGTCGACTGGCCGGGAGTGGTCGAGGCCGCGGAGCCGGGCACATCGGAGCTCGTGATCGGCGACGGCGCCCCGCGCATCGCGATCGCCGAGCGCACCAAGGGCGCGCTCGTGGGCACCTGCGTGATCCCGGGCACCGCGCTGCCGCGCAAGGGCGCCTTCCTCACCCACGCGCAGGTGGGCCGCATGGCCCTCACCGAGAAGGACCGCGCCGATGTGCGCACCGCACTCGACGCCGGCGCCGACTTCATCGCGCTGTCATTCGTGAACGGCGCCGACGACATCCGCGAGCTGCGCGGGGAGATCCTCGGCTCGTCGGCGCGCATCATCGCCAAGATCGAGACCCTGGCGGCCATCGATCACCTCGAGGAGATCGTCGACGCCGCCGATGCCCTCATGGTGGCCCGCGGAGACCTCGGCGTGGAGGCCGGGGTGTCGCGCGTTCCGCTGCTGCAGAAGCGCATCATCCAGGCGGCCAACGAGCGCGGGAAGATGGTGATCACCGCCACGCAGAGGCTGGAGTCGATGATCGACGCCCCGGAGCCCACGCGCGCCGAGGCATCGGACGTGGCCAACGCGGTGATCGACGGCACCTCGTGCGTGATGCTCTCGGGCGAGACGGCCGTGGGCCGGTATCCGATCGAGACCATCGAGCAGATGGCGGCCATCGCGCTCGACGCCCAGGACGGCGTGACGCCGCTGGTGGTCGAGGGCGGCGCCATCGG
>SXZC01000119.1 GCA_005788075.1 Actinomycetota bacterium | reverse complement strand
CCCGCTGTTCCGCGGCCTCTCCTCGCCCTCCTGGAGCAGCCAGCCCCAGTGGAACTTCAACAAGTACCTCGTCGATGCCAAGGGTCGGCCCGCCATGTACTTCCCCTCCTCCGAGGAGCCCGACTCGCCGGCGATGACCAAAGCCATCGACGCCCTCCTCGCCGAGCGCACGGCCTAGCCCGTCCCACGAAGTGCTCCGGGGCATTGCAGGGCGCTAGCTGGGGCAGACCAGCGTGAGCTCCTGGCGCACCGGTGTGCGCACCACCGAGGTGTCGCGCGAGGCGGCGATCACCGTGGCGCGCACGCGGGTGTGGCGCGCGATGATCGCCCGGGCCTGGCGGGTGAGCGGCACGCTCACCACTCCCCTCCAGCCGGCGGGCAGGGTGGCGCGCCGGGTGCCAAGGGCGATCCAGCGCGCGCGTGATGCCGAGCGCATGCGCAGGGCCACCGTCACGGCGCACTTCGCCGTGCCGGTCTCCGGGCAGGTGACCGGCACCGAGGCGCGGGTGGCACCGCGCCGGATCGTCAGGGTGCGCCCGAGGCGCAGGGTGAGCGCGCGCGTGGCGGGCGATGCGGGCGTGGGCGGCGTGGGCGGTGCCGACACCGATGCCAGCGCGGCGTTCACGTCAACGCGCCCGCCGGTCACCACCTTGCCCGCGAGCGACGCCATCGGCACCGTCGTGGACATCAGCGCGTGCTTCATCTGGGCCGCGGTGAGGTCGGGGTTCTTCGCCAGCAGCAGCGCCGCGGCGCCGGCCACCTGCGGCGAGGCCATCGAGGTGCCGCTGGAGAAGCCGTAGTTGCCACCGGCCGCCTGGGGGACGATGCACTTGACCACCGGCCTCAGAATTCCCGCGAAGACGTTCCCCGCGCTCTGTGCGCTCTGCACGACGAACCGGAGCTCAACATTGGACTCCCCGTCGATCATCGAGAGGTCGACGGTCCAGCGGCTGAACGCCCCCCCGCTGTTACCCGTGACGACGCTCGCAGGCACGTACTGCCATGTGGGATAGTCGTCGGTCCTGAAGGCCAAAGCCAATCGCTGGTTCGATGTGGCATCGAGGTTGGCGGATACGAAGGCATTCAGGCGGCACGCCTGCCCGACCGGCGTGAAGGCCCCGGGCGCCTGGATGGTCCACTGGTCGAGTCCCGTGCCTGTCGTCGTCGGCTGCGCCAGGGACACGTACGGCGTGCCATTGCTCGTGGCAGCCCACGCCCACGTCGCAAGGGGATCCTGGATCCATCCCGCGGGCCGCGGCGGCGACTGCAGATCGGAGTTGATGGCCGGCGCGAAGGGGGTCTCGAAGTTGGGGACGGTGCTCTGGATATCCACGCCAGGCGCCGCCACGTCGACCGAGGTCGCGCCGTAGTTCGAGAAGTCGGCAAGATCCCCATCGGCGTCGATCGCGGCCACGCACAGCACGTTGGGCAGCGGCACGTTGCACGGGTCCTGCGGCTCCACGTCGTTGTTGGAACTGCTGTTGCCCGCAGCGACGACGAAGAGGGTGTTCGGGCTCGCCTTGATGGCGTCGGTGCTCGGCTGCAGGTCGCCCGGGCCCCCGAGGCTCAGGTTCACGATGCGCGCCCTGGGGCCCGCATAGGCCAGCGCCTCGAGGGTCGCGGGGCAGCTGCCGGCGTAGTCGCACGCACGCACGGTGGTGAGCCCCACGGTCCAGTTGACACCCGTCACGCCGATCCCGTTGTTGCCCACAGCCCCGATGGTGCCGGCCACGTGCGTGCCGTGCTCGTAGAGGTCCGTAACCGCCAACGGGTCGAGGTCGTCGTACAAGTCAGGCACGAAGTTGCGGTCATTCGCAGTGCGGATGTTGGCCGCGAGATCGGGGTGATCGAGGACGGTGCCGGAGTCGATGACGGCTACCGACACGCTTGCCGAGCCACGCGTGGTGGCCCAGGCGCCCATGGCCCCGAGGTCCACGCCGGCCAGCCCGGTGAAGGGCGTGGGCGCCTCCACCTGCTGGCCGGTGTTGCGAAGGCCCCACAGGTTGGGGAAAAGCGGGTCGTTGGGCATCGTCTGGATCTTCTGGGGCACAGCGGGAACCGCCCACTTCACATCGGGCCGGGCGTCGAGCCTGCGGGCCACGGCTGCAGGGGTGGCGCCGTCATCCACCGGCACCTGCCACGCGCCCGGAAGCCCCTCCACCCTGCGTGCCTCGTCCGGCACGGCGCCCGCGGCATCGAGGGCCCGGGTGCGGGCTCCGGCCTGCGTGCGCACAGCGGTGTCCGCGCTGAAGCGCACCAGCACCTCGCGCACGACCGGGTCGATGCCCGTGGGGGTGGCGATCAGTTCCGGCTCACCGATGGGCGGCATGGACGCGGGAGCGCCGAGGCCCGCCACCGGCGCCCCGGCGGCAGCGGACGCGACAGCGATGACGGCGACCAGCCCGTGGCGTGCACGGCGATTCATATGGAGCTCCTGGCGGAAGGGGCGGGGGCGGTCAGGTCCGCACCCTGATGGGGATGGTCTTCGTGGCGACGCCACCCTGCGCGTCGCGCGCCTCGACGGTGAGCGTCCAGGCGCCGGGCTTCTTGCGCCGGGCGCTCGCGAAGCTGTAGAGCACCCGGGTGCGGGTATCGCCGGCAAGGGCGCCGGGGCGACCGGCGGGGATGCGGTGCACCACGCGCGATGCGCGGTCGCGGCCGCCCACCCGGGCGATGGTGATGGTCACGTCCGCTGGCTCGGAGAGGCTGTAGGCGATTCGACCACCCAGCCCCGGCACCAGCGTGCGGGGCCGCAGGGCGAGGCCCGTGATCTCCGGCGTCCGCCCGGCAACAGGGGCGCTGACGGGCAGGCCGGAATCCGCGGTGCCCGGGATTGACACCGCCTGCAGGGGAAGGTCGTCCACCACCGGGGCCGCGCCGCCCTCGTTCCGTCGCGGCGTGACGGCCTCGCCAGCATCCGATGGCGCGCCCGTGCCGATCACGTTGATGGCCGCCACGGCCACGCGGTAGGCGGTACCGTTGTCGAGGCCCGTAATGGTGCACAGGGTGGCGCCCGTGGTGGTGCAGGTGGCACCACCGGGGGTGGCAGTGGCGATGTAGCCGGTCACCAGGCTGCCGCCGTCGGACTCCGGCGCGGACCACGCCACCTCGATGCGCCCGGGCAGGGCGGAGAGCTCCACCGATCGCGGAGCACCTGGCGCGGTGAGATCGGGCGTGCGGGCCGCGGCCGGGAGCGAGGCAGGCCCTGTACCCACGGCGTTCGTGGCCGTCACCGTCACCTGGTGCTCGGTGCCATCAGGCAGCCCGGTAATCGTGCACGTGGTGGCGCCCGCGGTGGTGCACTGCGCGCCACCGGGCGATGCGGTGGCCGTGTAGCCGGTGATCGCCGCGCCGCCATTGAAATCGGGCGCAGCCCAGGACACCTCGATGGTGCCGGGCGATGCCTTTGCCAGCGGCGTGAGCGGCGGGCCGGGCAGCACTGTCGGCGTGGTGCGCCTGACCGACGGGGACGCATCCCCCGTGCCCGCCTCGTTGGTGGCCGTGACGCTCACGGTGTACTCGGTGCCGGGTGAGAGCCCATCGATGGCGCACGCCAGGGATCCCGTCGTGGTGCATGTGGCACCCCCGGGCATGGCCGTGGCGGTGTAGCCCACGATCGGGCTGTTCCCGTCAGATGCGGGCGCCCGCCACTTCACGGCGATCCGCCCGTCCGACGGAACGGCATCACGGAGCTCCGGACTGCCCGGGGGGACGGAGGCACCAAGGGGTGTTGCCGCCGCCGACGGCGGGGACGCCTCTTCCGATTCGCACGGCATCTTGGCCCCGCAGAAGTACCTGCTCTCGATGACGACCGTCACGGTGTAAGCAGTACCGGGCGTGAGGCCGGTGATCGTGCATGTGGTGGAACTAAAGCCCGCCACCGTGCATGTGCGACCGCCTGGAGATGCTGTCGCCGTATAGCTGTGGGGAGGGTCAAGGCCCTTCTGGCGCGAATCAGCCCGCCATTCCTTCCATCCCGGGGTGCTCCAGCGCACCTCGAGAGCCTCAGGCAGGGCTCGAAGTCGCGGTTGGCCGGGCCCGGAGGTGAACGTCACGATGCTTGTGCCGCTATTCCCAAGCGCGTTCGTCGCGTGAACACGGAACTCCCATTCCTTCGACAGATCAAGATTGCCGAAGGTGCACTGCAGGTCGGCCGCCGCGGAGCGGGTGCAGCTCCGCGTCATCCGCGGGAGGTTGCCCTTCGTGGTTCCGACCACCTCATATCGTTGGATGGTGAGGCCGCCAGTGGATGCCGGGGGCCGCCAGTCAACGCGGATGGACTTCGTGTCACCGGTGCATTCCTCGCCACACACGGACAGGTCACGGACCGGATCAGGAACACGCGCGCCCGCCAGCCTCGGAGGGGCCGCCGACGCCGGGCCGCCAGGCGAGGTGCCCGGGACGTAGGCACCCACGGCGCGGCTGGTGTAGAGGGGGCCGACGACGTAGTCACCGGCGACGTGATTGTTATAGGTCCAGTTCTCGGCCTTGAACCCCGGAATGTGCTTTCGCTGCGGCCATCCCGATCCGTTCGGGCCATCTGCTTGTGGCCAGTTGTACGTCGTCATGGCCTGTATCTGACGCTGCAGCGGCCACACCAGAGGGAAGTCGTTCTGAGTGTCCCGTGAATAGTAGTCCCTGCTCCCCACGCACGGGTTGTCCGAATGCTCCCTGATGGCGGGGGGCTTCCAGCCGACCTGCTGGCGGGCCTTCCTGCTGAAGATCGCAAGCGGCGGAGAGCAGATGATTTTGCCGCCGGTGAAGTACGACACATTCGCGGAACCAGGGGGGGCGGGAAGTCCGCCAAGGTTCGGGCAGTACCCGCCCATGGCGCGGTTATTCAGTTCCTCAAGTGACGACGTCACGGGAACGATCACCGCTGGGCCACTATCGAAATTGCTCCAAGCAGGAGACTCGTTCGAAGAACGATTTTGCCAGTTCTGGTACATGATTGTTCCGGCCGGATTCGCCGAGACGCAGTTCCAGCCGTAGCGTTCCGCGGCACGCGGCGTGAGGTCCACCACCCGGCACTGCATTCCTTGCGCAGAGGCCGGCAGCCTTGTCGATGTTTGCGTCGTGGTCCCCTCGCGTCCCGGCCACGTAACCGTGGACCCCCCACCGCGCAGCGAATCGCGCAGGCGCACTATTTGTTCATCCACTGTCCAGTTCGACCATTGACGTTGATTGGTGGTCCCGATCGCCCAGGGCACGCAGCCCGTGTCCTTGAGCGACAGCTGGAGGTTGGGCATCACCCCGTGTCCGGCCGGCTTCTTCAGCTGCGGGTGCGCCTTCCATGCAAGAACGGGCTTGTCCGGGATGGGCGTGGGGAAGGAATCACAGAGCCCACCCGCGGACGTCCCCTCCTGCGGCTGGAAGGACGCGCCGGGGTTCATGCGATCCTTCATGTGGCACAGGGCCGCACGACGGAGCGCCACGAGAACCCGAGGCAGGTTTTCCGCGGGGAGCGTGTCAACGGACTCCCACGCGGCGGCGGGAGCACCGGGGATGTCCCGAGGGGTGGAGACCAACTGGCCGGGAGTGCACGCGGAAAAAGCCTCATTACCTGTGTTCTTCCCTGCAAAAGATGGCATATAGCCGGACAAGCCTGGGGTGCTGAGCCAAGCGTGTCCGGAGCCGAAACTTACTAGTTCCTTCGGTTTGTTGTCCGGGTCACGTAACCACCACATCGGCGAGTTACTGTTGCCAAAACACGCAGCAACCTCATTGCCGCCTGGATCGATCTGGTAGTTCCCGATGCCGTAAAGAGTGCCGCTGGTGGGGGCCATTACCAGCACCTGATCGGTGGGGATACGGGCGCCGAAGTACGTACCGGTGGCGTCGATCTCAATCACTGCAAGCACATCGCTGAACAGTTGCGTGGTCGCATCGACCACCTCGGGCGAGCGCGTGGAATTGCCGTCGGGCCGCAACGCGTACTCCGACGCCATGCTTGACGCCAGAACATTCTTCACGAACTCGCCGAGCCAGAACTCGCCTGCCACATCGACCGTGGCCTGGGTGGATCCCGCGGTCACGACGGTGGACGCCGCAGCCGCCCGCCGCTGGGCGAACTGCATCAGGCCGCTGGCGGCTCCGTCACCCTGGGCGAGGCTCGCGCATGCAGCACGCGGGTGCCGAAGTTCCGACCCGTCCATGACCACGTTCTTGGGAAGCGTTCCGACCAGAGCGACCCAGTTCGGGCAGCCGCTGTTGATCTCGTAGCGGCGAACGAGGGCATTCGTCAGGGCCTGACTCAGGGCCTGGGGCACGGCCTTGCCCTCGGCACGCAAGCCCGCCGCAGCGCGGGTGGCCTCGATGATGTCCTGAACCGCATTCATCTCCGGGACGTAGTTGAGGGCGGCAACCTGCCCGCCCAGCTGTGCCACCTGCACCTCGAGCGCCGACAACGTGTGCTGGGCGGTGAGCATCTGCGTTGTGAGGTTGCTGATGCCCCGCTCCATGTTGGCGAGCTGCTTCCTCTCGGCGTCCGAGAGCCCCGAGGCGGGTGGGGGGGTGGCAGTGGGAGCGGCACGGCAGAGGAATTTGATGCCGATCAGGCAGACGAGCTTCTTGACGCCGTCCTCGATGAGCGGCTTGACCGTCGCATTGAGGACGGCGTTGCCGAGGAAGCCGGCAAGAGAGTTCTCCTGGCGCGGTGTCGCGCCGGGGCCGGGTGACAATGCGGCCCCCCTGAGAGGAAGATCGTCAGCTGGGCGCGGAGCGGCGAACGAGCGCACGGCAGAGCCTGCGCCGATGCGCTCGGCAGCCCACTCCCCGTAGTCCTCCGTCCCGCCACGCGTGCGTGCGGCGCGGATGAAGGCCTCGCCCGAGAAGCGCAGCCGCGAGAACCTCGCCGACTCCGCCACATCGGTGCCCGTGGGCAGCCGCAGGCGGCGCGCCACGGCGCGCTCCGCAGCGGCGACCGATGCGCGGGGGCGCTCATCGAGGTATTCGGCCAGCACGGTGCTGCCCGGGTTGACGTTCACCTCGATCTCCCTGGCCATCACCGCGCGCTGCGCCGTGGCCGACATCACGTCGGCCGCCGACAGGGTGCCGACGGCCTTCGAGCGACCGCCGGTTGCAGTGATGGTGATGCGCCGGGTCGATGCGCCGGGGCGAAGCCTGATGGCCGCATAGCCCAGGTACCCGGTGGTCGTCGCGTTCGACATCACGCGCCCCGTGAGGTCGTCGCGGGCCACCACGGTTGCGCCCGACACCGGATCGTTGGCCCCGGCGGTCACGTTGACCACCACATCCTGCGCCGCCAACAGGGAGCCCGCACTGGCGGTGCCCGCAAGCCCGAGGGCAAGCAGCAGGGTGACGAGCACGGCGAGGAGGGCTGATGGGGAAACGCCATGCCTGCGGCTTCGGGGGCTCATGCCGCCTCCAAGTGGGGGAAGTACCGTAGGTTCTAGCGGATCGCAGGCGGGGAGGCCCCCGGCGCACTGCCGCGCACTGCCACGACTGCACGGAGATAGCCCCCGGATAACGGGGTGGCGGCGATCGCAGCCGGGGATGATGCATTTGCGGGCCCCGCAAATGCCGATCCCGTTTCGGCGAGTGGCCGCCACCGCGTTACCCGGGGGCTACCGCATCGTCGTGGTTCTCAGCGGCGCACCAGGGTGGTCTGCTGGCGCACCGACTCCCGCGGCGCGGCGCCCTTCTGCGATGCCGCAATCACCGTGGTGCGCACCCGGGGGTGACGCGCGAGGATCGCGCGCGCCTGGCGGGTGAGCGGCACTGATACCGATCCCCTCCAGCCCGCGGGCAGGGTGGCGCGCCGGGTGCCGAGGGCGACCCAGCGCGAGCCCTCGATGCGGCGGGGTGCCACGCGCATGCGCAGGGCCACCGTCACCGCGCACGTTGCCGTTCCCGTGTCCTCACAGGTCACGGGACCGGCAGCACGGGTGGCACCGGGGCGCAGCGTGATGGTGCGTCCCGCGCGAAGCGCGAGTGCCCGCGCCATGGGGGTCGCAGGGGTCGCAGGGGTCGCAGGGGTTGACGAGGTTGACGGGGTTGGCACCGCTGCCAGAGCGGCGTTGACATCCACCCGGCCGCCGGTCACGACCTTGCCCGTGAGCGATGCCATGGGGACCGTCGTGGACATGATCGCCTGCTTCATCTGCACGGCGGTGAGGTTGGGGTTCTTCGCCAGGAGCAGGGCAGCGACGCCGGCCACCTGCGGGGCGGCCATCGAAGTTCCGCTGGAGAAGCCGTAGTTGCCACCGGCTGCCTGCGGGACGACGCACTTGACCGCCATCCTCGCAACGGACACGTTCAGCGGGCCGATGCCGGCGCCCTTCTCGGACTGGACCAGCACCCGGAGGCGTACCCCGCTCTCGCCTTCGATGGCGGAGAGGTCACCGTCCCATCCCACGAAGTTCTGGTCGGTATCCCTCGACACCGCGCTGCCGGGAGCGAGATGCCATTCCGGATCACCGGAGACCGCGTACTGCAGCCCCATCGCCTGGGTCTTGGCCGGGTTGAGGTCGAGGGCGACGATGGCCTCCATCCGGCACGCACTCCCGACGGGCGTAAAGGCACCCGGCGCCTCAATCGTCCACTGCTGTAGTCCAGACCCCGCCCCGGGGGCCTCCTCGAGGTCCACGTAGCTGATTCCGCCGCCTGTCTGCTGCCATGTCCATCCCGTCGTCGGGGTCTCCGTGGGCGTCTGGGTCCAGCCCGCAGGCCTCGGCGGCGACTGTCCGTCCGACGTGATCGCGGGCTCGAAGGCGGTGCCGAAGTTGGGAACCGTGCTCTGGATGTCCACGCCCGGCGCGGCGACATCAACGGACGTCGCGCCGAAGTTCGAGAAATCCGCGAGAGCCCCCGTGGCATCTATGGCCGCAACGCAGAGGACATTCGGCAGCGGCACATTGCATGGGTTCCTCGGGCTCTGGTCGTTGTCGTTCGTCTCATTGCCTGCAGCGATGACGAAGAGCGTGTTCGGGTGCGCCTTGATGGCATCGGTGCTCGCCTGAAGGCTCCCGATCGGCCCACCGACGCTCACATTCACCACGCGTGCCCTGGCGCCGGCATACGCCATCCCTTCCGCGGCGGCCCCCGAGGACCCTTGATTACGGAAATCCAACACTCGCACGGTCGTCATTCCCACGGTCCAGTTAGCGCCCGTCACGCCGAGGCCGTTGTTGCCGACCGCGCCGATGGTGCCTGCCACGTGCGTGCCGTGCTGGTTGGTGTCCTCCACCGCCGTGGGGTCGACTTCGCCGTTCACGGCGGGCACGAAGTTGCGGTCGTTGGCCGTGCGCAGATTGGCGACGAGGTCGGGGTGGTCCATGACCGTGCCCGAGTCGACGACCGCCACCGGCACGTCCGCCGATCCGCGCGTGGTGGCCCAGGCGCCCACCGCCCCCAGATCCACGCCTGCGAGACCCGTGAACGGCGTTGGCGCCGGCACCTGCTGCCCGGTGTTGCGCAGGCCCCACAGGTTGGGGAAGAGCGGATCGTTGGGAAGCACCTGGCCGGCTACCGGCACATCCCGGACGGCCCACTGCACGTCCGCGCGCGCGTCGAGCCTCCGGGCCACCGCGGCCGGGCTCGCACCCTCGTCCACGGGGACCCGCCATGCGCCCGGGAGTCCCACCACCCGCCGCGCCTCTCGCGGCTCCGCCCCCGCTGCATCGAGCACCCGTGACCGCACGCGGGCCCGGTTGCGGGCCGGCGTGCCGGGGTCGAACCTCACGAGCACGTCGGTGACCACGGGACGCAAGCCATCAGGGGTGGCGAGCGCCACCACCTGATCGGCCAACGGCTCGACAGCAGGGGCAGCGACGGACGCCGCCGGCACCGCCGCGGCGGACGCCGAGATGGCGATTACGGCGACCAGCCCGCGACGTGCACGGCGATTCATGTGGAGCTCCTCGTGGAAGGGGCGGGGGCGGTCAGGTCCGTACCCTGATGGGAATGGTCTCCGTGGCGACGCCACCCTGCGCGTCGCGCGCCTCGACGGTGAGCGTCCAGGCGCCGGGCTTCTTGCGCCGTGCGCTCGCGAAGCTGTAGAGCACCCGGATGCGGGTATCGCCGGCAAGGGCGCCGGGGCGACCGGCGGGGATGCGGTGCACCACGCGCGATGCGCGGTCGCGCCCGCCCACCCGGGCGATGGTGATCGTCACGTCTGCCGGCTCGGAGAGGCTGTAGGCGATTCGACCGCCGAGGCCCGGCACCAGCGTGCGGGGCCGCAGGGCGAGGCCTGTGATCTCCGGCGTCCGCCCGGCAACAGGGGCGCCCACGGGCAGGCCGGACTCAGCGGTGCCCGGACTCGATGTCGCCTGCAGGGGAAGGTCGTCCACCACCGGGGCCGCGCCACCCTCGTCACGCCGCGGCGTGACGGCCTCGCCGGCATCCGATGGCGCGCCCGTGCCGATCACGTTGATGGCCGCCACGGCCACGCGGTAGGCGGTGCCGTCATCGAGCCCCGTGATGGTGCACAAGGTGGCGCCCGTGGTGGTGCAGGTGGCACCGCCGGGGGTGGCGGTGGCGATGTAGCCGGTCACCAGGCTGCCGCCGTCGGACTCCGGCGCGGACCACGCCACCTCGATGCGCCCGGGCAGGGCCGTGAGCTCCACTGATCGCGGAGCACCTGGCGCGGTGAGGCTGGGCGTGCGGGCCGCCGCCGGGAGCGAGGCGGGCCCTGTACCCACGGCATTCGTGGCCGTCACCGTCACCTGGTGCTCGGTGCCATCAGGCAGCCCGGTAATCGTGCAGGTGGTGGCGCCGTCGGTGGTGCACTGCGCGCCACCGGGCGATGCGGTGGCCGTGTAGCCGGTGACCGCGGCTCCGCCATTGAAATCGGGCGCAACCCACGACACCTCGATGGTGCCGGGCGATGCCTTTGCCAGCGGCGTGAGCGGCGGGCCGGGCAGCGCAGGGGGCGTGCGACGGCGGAGGGGCGAGGATCGCGGGCCGACTCCCACTCCGTTGGCGGCTGTGACGGTCACGGCGTACTCGGCGGCGGGGGCGAGGCCATCGATCGAGCACGAGAGTGCTCCCGTGGTGATGCACGTGGCCCCGCCCGGGTCGGCCATGACCGTGTACCCGGCGATCGGGCTCGCGCCGTCCGACTTCGGTTCCCGCCACGTCACATTGATACGGCCGGCGGACGGGACCGCCGAATCGATCTCCGGAGCATCGGGCCGGGATGCTGTGCTCAAGGGTATAGCCGGGGCGGACGGCAGGGAGGCGGCGTCATCACGCGTCATCATCGAACCCCGGTAGTACTTGCCGACCAGCACTACCTTCACCGTGTATGCGGTTCCCGGGGTGAGCCCGGTGATGATGCACCGGGTCGAACTGAAACCATCAGCAGTGCACGTGCGCCCACCCGGTAACGCCGTGGCCCTATAAGACTGCGACACGAGGGCCCCTTGAAGACCGCCAGCCCCGCTGACCAGATCCCACGACTTCGGAGGGCCCCAACGCACCTCAAGCGCCTGGAACATTGGGCGAAGGGTCGGCCGATCGGGGCCGGCCGTGAAGGTCATGATGCTCGCGGCCCCCTTGCCGAGAGCGTTCCTCGCCCGCACAGTGACGTCCCAGTCCTGGGCGAGGTTCAGGCCACGAATCACGCACTGCATCGCAAGGGGCTTGGTCGCTGGGCAGGGGCGGGTCTGGGCGGTTGGGCCCGCCGGACCGCTGCCCCGCGTCTTGGCCACCACTTCATAGGAGAGGATCCTCATGCCGCCGCTCGATGCCGGCGCCCGCCAGGCGACGCGAATGGATGTTGTGTCCCCGGTGCACTCCGAGCCGCAGAGCGAGAGGTCACGGACCGCATCGGGGACGGCCACCCCCTTCACCCTTGGCGGGGCAGTCGCCGCGGGCGCCCCGGGCGAGGTTCCCGGGACGTACGCCCCCACGGCGTCGCTGGTGTAGAGCGGACCCACGACGAAGTCGCCCGCTACGTCGTTGTTGGACGTCCAGTTCTGAGCCCCCACATTGATGCCGACTGCCGTGAGCTCATTGAGTCGTGCCCCCGACGGAACCACAGGACGGTAGGTACGGGACGTCTGCCCCGCGGTGCTACCAGGTTCAAAGTACGACGTCAGCTTGCCTATCGTCGCTTGCAGCCCACCTGAAGTGCAGTCGAGCCGTTCATTTTCGATAGGGGGTCGCAGCCCCGGGGAGCAGTACCACCGGAAGGGATCCAGCCGATCGTACAGCCTGCCAATTGGGCAGTACCCGCCCATCGAGCGGACGTCGAGCACCCCTCCCAGAGAAGACGTCACCGGCCTTGCGTCGAAATTGCCCGGCCTGCTGACGCCGTTGATGATCGAAAAGGACGCCGAGGCCACGCGCCCCGAGGGGTTTGCCGAGACGCAGTTCCACCCCGTGGCCTTGTCAGCCCGCGGCGTGAGGTCGGTGACCGGGCACTGCATACCCACGGCCGTCACGAGATCCTGGGGGGTGCCGTAACCGCTTCCCCTAATCAAGGCTTCCACTGGCAAGAATCTCGACATCGCCGTGCCGACCTCCCACGGTGCACACGCGCCATGGTCGAGCGAGAGTTGAAGGTTCGGCAATGCCCCGCCGGCTTTCTTGCCCGAATTGGACCACTCCACGCCAAGCCGCTCGGGTATGGCGGTCCGGCCCGGCACGCAGATCGTGCCCCCACCCCCGTCGAAGGACAGGGGACTGATCGGCCTCGACGTGCTTGCCGCGACGACCGCCTCCTGCACGCGGCACAGGGCCGCGCTCCGGAGAAGCCCCCTGATTCCATTCCGCCCGTGATCCGCCCGTATCTCCTTCGCTGGCTGCCACTCAAGCGTGGACCCGGCGCCGGGAACCGCTGGTGGGGGCACTATGAATTCAGCCGCCCTGCACGCGCGCCGTGTCCGATCGAGCGGTTCCGCACCACCGGGCAGGTAGGACATCCTGTGGACGACATGGGTGTCGGGCAACCTGATCTTTGCGAACCGATACTGGACCGGCCAGAGGGCCCCTCCCCTGCAGCTACCCGGATCCTGGTAGCTGCCGATGCCGTAGATCGTGCCCTGTGTCGCGCCCATTGCGAGCACCCGATCGTTCGGGATGCGCGCGCCGAAGTAGGTGCCTGTTGCATCCAGGTTGATCACGTCGACGACGTCCTCGAACAACTCGGCCGTGGCATCCACCGCAGTGGAGCTCCGGGTGGAGGTGCCGGCCTGCAGCGCGTAGGCCAACGAGATGTTCATGGAGAAGACGTTCCGTGCGAACTCACCGAGCCAGAACTCGCCCGCCGCGTCCACGGTGGCCTGCGTCGGCCCGGCGGCGACGAACCTGGACGCCGCCGCCGTGGTGCGCTGCGCGAACTGCAGCAGCCCATTCTGCGTTCCCACGCCCAGTGACGAGGGCGCGCAGGCAGCGTCGGGGTGCCTGGGCCCCTGGGCATCACGCATGACGGCGGGCGGAAGCGACCCCACGAGCGCCGCCCAGTCGGGGCACCCCGCGTTGATGGCCAGGCGCTGCACGAGGGCGTTCTGCAGCGTCCGCATGTTGTGGTCCGGCGCCGTCCCACCCTGGGCACGCACGCCGGCGACGACAGCGGCGGCCTTCACCACATCGTCGACTGCGTTCATCTCGGCCTGGTATTTGAGCGTTGCCACCTGCCCGCCGAGGTTGCCCACCTGCACGTCGAGATTGCCGAGGGTCGCCTCGACACCGCTCATCTGCACGCGCAGGTTGCTGATGCCCTGCTCGATCGCGTCGAGCTGCTGCTTGTCCTCAGGGCTGAGCTGCCTCGCTGCCTCCTTGTCCTCGCACAGACTGGCTCCTACAGCGAGCTTCTGCGGAAGCGCCATGGCGCAGAGCACCTTCGTTCCCAAGGCTCCGAGCAACGGCTTGAACGGGGCTAACAGCACCCCGTCGATCTCATTCCGGCGCTGGCCGGCCGACCCCCTGTACGGTAGGTCGTCGGCCGGCACTTGGGCCGCAAAGCCAGGCAGCGCGGTGCCGCTGGCGATACGCGACGCAGCCCACTCCGCGTAGTCCTCCACCCCGCCACGCGTGCGTGCGGCGCCGATGAAGTCCTCGCCCGAGAAGCGCAGCCGTGAGAACCTCGCCGACTCCGCCACGTCGGTGCCCGTGGGCAGCCTCAGGCGGCGTGCCACGGCGCGCTCCGCGGCTGCCACCGATGCGCGGGGGCGCTCATCGAGGTACTCGGCCAGCACGGTGCTGCCCGGGTTGACGTTCACCTCGATCTCGCTGGCCATCACCGCACGCTGAGCCGTCGCCGACATCACGTCGGCCGCCGACAGGGTGCCGACGGCCTTCGAGCGGCCGCCGGTTGCAGTGATGGTGATGCGCCGGGTCGACGCGCCGGGGCGAAGCCTGATGGCCGCATACCCCAGGTACCCGGTGGTCGTCGCGTTCGACATCACCCGCCCCGTGAGGTCGTCGCGGGCCACCACGGTGGCGCCGGACACCGGATCGTTGGCCCCGGCGGTCACGTTGACCACCACGTCCTGCGCCGCCAGCAGGGAGCCCGCACTGGCGGTGCCCGCCAGCCCGAGGGCAAGCAGCATGGCGACGAGCACGCCGAGGAAGGCAGGTGGGGGAACGCCATGCCTGCGGCTGCGGGGGCTCATGCCGTCTCCGAACGGGGGAAGTGCGGCAGTTTCTAGCGAATCGCGGGCGGCGAGGCCCCCGGTGCGCCGTGCCGCGCGCCACCCCGACTGCAGAGAGGTAGCCCCCGGATAACGGGGTGGCGGCGATCGCAGCCGGGGATGATGCATTTGCGGCCCCCGCAAATGCCGATCCCGTTTCGGCGAGTGGCCGCCACCCCCGTTATCCGGGGGCTACCTCCTCAGGCGGGACTCACCGCCGCATCGCCATGCCCGGTGAGCCCGAGGAACCCGGCGCTGAGCTTCTCGGCGAGGGCGATCACGGCGAGGTGGGTATTCGCCGACGGCACGCGGGGAATGGCAGAGGCATCGATGCACCACGCCCCCTCGAGCCCGCGGATGCGCCCATCGCCGTCGGTGACGGCCATGGGGTCGTCGTCGCGACCCATGCGCAGCGTTGCCACGGGGTGGTGGAAGGTCTCCACCGTGCGAAGCGCGTGGTCGGGGTCATCGAGGTTGGGCCACGGGTCGAGCATGCCGTCGAGCGGGGCGGTGCGCGCCACGGCCATCAGCTCGCGGCCAGCCGCCTCGGCCAGGTCGCGGTCGCCCGCGGCCTCGAGCCAGCCCATGCGCAGCACCGGCTGGTCCATGGGGTTGGTCGACTGGATGTCCACGCGCCCCGTGCGCCCGCGGGAGTCGGCCACCTGCACGTTGAGCTCGGTGATGCGATGGCCGCCGTCCACGAAGCCCACGTAGGGCATCACCTGGAACAGCCGCTCCTCGCCGTTCACCTCGGCCTTCGAGGTGAGCAGCACCTGGATCCACGGGTGCGGCCACTGGGGGATGTCCGTGGAGACCCAGAAGCGGTAGGAGATCTTCGGGTGGTCCTGCATGCCGCGGCCCACGCCCGGGAGCTCGTGCACGAGCCGGATGCCCAGCGGGGTGATGGCGTCGGCCGGGCCGACGCCGGAGCGCAGCAGCACCGGCGGGCTCTGGTAGGTGCCGAGGCAGAGGATCACGTGATCGGCCTCGTGCGTGGTGCGCTCGCCCGTGGCCTCGTCCATCACCACCACGCCGGTCGCGCGCGTGCCATCGAGCACCAGGCGGTCCACGCGCACGCCGGTCACCAACGTGAGGTTGTCCCGATCGAGCACCGGGTCGAGGTAGAGGTCGGCCGGCGTCTGGCGCACGCCGTCGCGCATGTTGAAGGGCGTGGGCCCCACGCCCACCGCGCCGGGCGCGTTGTGGTCGTCCACCCACGCATGGCCGCGGGCCAGCGCCGCCTCGGCGAAGCCCTCGAGCAGCGGGTACCACTGGTCGCGCGGCCAGCGATTGATGGGGATGGGCCCATGGTCGCCGTGGTACGGCGCCCCGCCGAACTGCTCGTCGGTCTCGATGAACCGCAGCCACGGCAGCATCGCCTGCCAGTCGAGCCCGGGTACGAACTCAGCCCACTCGTCGTAGTGCTCGGGAAGGCCGCGCAGGGCGATGGTGGCGTTGGTGATCGACGAGCCCCCCACCACCTGGCCGCGCGGCACGTGCACGCCACGCGGCGACGCGCCCGCCTGCGCGGTGAAGCCCCAGTCGTGGGTCTCCTTGATGATGCGGAAGGCGTGCGAGAGCTCGGGCGGCCACTCGCCGGGGCGGTAGTGCGGGCCGCTCTCGAGCAGCAGCACCTCGATGCCCGGGTCGGCGGAGAGCCGGGACGCCAGCACGCACCCGGCGGTGCCTGCTCCTGCGATGACGACCCTCATCTGCCCTCCTCGGTCAGGCGGCCGCGAGCCGGCCGCCGTCCACCACCATCACCTGCCCCGTCATGAATGACGAGGCGTCGGACAGCAGGAACACGATCGGCCAGGCCGACTCGGCCACCGACCCCACGCGTCCGATGGCGGTCTTGGCCACGAACTTCTCGCGGAGCACCGGGTTCTGCTCCATGAGGTCCTCCACGATCTCGGTGACGATCGTGCCGGGGGCGATGGAGTTGACCATGATGCCCTCGGGCCCGAGCTCCACGGCCATGGTGCGCGTCATGGCGTCGAGGGCGCCCTTCGCCGCGTTGTAGGCGACCAGGTTGGGCAGGCCCGAGAGCGCGGCGATTGACGACAGGTTCACGATGCGCCCACCGCGCCCCGCCGCCTGCATGGACTTGGCCGACTCGCGCGCGAACGCCGCGCAGGCGCGCAGGTTCACCTGGAGGATGTGCTGCCACTCCTCGTCGGTGGTCTCGGTGGCGGGGTGGTAGTAGGGCGTGATGCCCGCGTTGTTCACCAGGCCCCACAGCCCGCCGGCCTCCTCGGCGGCGGCCACTGCGGCCGCGGGAAGAGCCGGATCGGCCACGTCGCCCACCAGCACGGTGCTGGGACCGGGCAGCGACGCCGCGATCTCGCGGAGGTCGGATTCCGTGCGCGCCACCATCACCGGATGCCCGCCCGACTCGGACACGGCGATGGCCGTTCCCTTGCCGATGCCGCGCGAGGCCCCCGTCACGATCACCACGCGCCCCTCGAGACTGAACGGATTCGCCATGACGCAAGGCTACGCCCGCCTGCGAAGGGGCGTCCGGGGACGTCCGGGGCACCTGTCCCTTCCTGAGCAAATCCACCGTTGTCCTTGTGAGATCCGTTACAGGTCGTTCTACGATTCCCCGGCCTGAGCGAGTCGACCCCGGAGGCAGGAGCCCACATGCTGAGTTACGCATTCACCGAGGAGCAGGAGGACATCCGCGCGATGGTGCGCGAGTTCGCCGAGGCGGAGATCGCGCCGCTCGTCGAGGAGTCCGAGAAGAACGAGAAGTTCCCCGTCGAGATCATGCCCAAGCTCGGTGAGCTCGGGCTTCTCGGCATCGTGTTCCCTGAGGAGTACGGCGGCATCGACGCCGGCAAGATCACCGAGTGCATCTTCGTCGAGGAGATGACCAAGGTCTGTGCCGGCATCACCGCGTCGGTCAACGCGCACGCCGACCTGGCGTCGTTCCCGATCTACAAGTTCGGCACCGATGAGCAGCGCGCGAAGTACCTGCCCGACGCCATCGCCGGCGAGACCATCGGCGCGTACGCCATCACCGAGCCCAACACGGGCTCCGACGCGGCCGGCCTGGCCACCAGCGCCAAGAAGACCTCGAACGGCTACGTGCTCAACGGCCGCAAGAACTTCATCACCAACGGCACCATCTGCGACTTCTGCCTCGTCGCCGCGTACACCGACAAGGACAAGCGCGGCGAGGGCATCTCGGTGTTCATCGTCGACAGCAAGACGCCGGGCTTCGAGGTCACCCGCAAGCTCGAGAAGATGGGCCACCGCTCCTCCGACACCGCCGAGCTGGTGTTCGAGGACTGCGAGGTGGGCGAGGAGACCCTGCTGGGCGGCAAGGAGGGTGCCTTCGGCGCCCTGATGGAGGCCCTCATCACCGGTCGCGTCTCGCACGGCGTGAAGAGCGCCGCCATCGCCGAGGCCGCCCTGGAGCAGGCGATCAAGTACGCCCACGAGCGCGAGGCCTTCGGCCGCTCGCTCAGCAAGTTCCAGGCGCTGCGCTTCAAGCTCGCCACCATGGCCACGAAGGTGGAGGCCGCCAAGGCCCTCGCGTACAAGGCCGCCTGGCTCTACGAGACCGGCCAGCCGTGCGTGAAGGAGGCCTCGATGGCCAAGTACTTCTCGGCCGAGGTCGCCGACGAGGTCACCCGTGACGCCGTGCAGATCCACGGCGGCTACGGCTACATCACCGAGTACCCGGTGGAGCGCATGTACCGCGACGCCAAGCTGGCCAGCATCACCGAGGGCACCTCGGAGATCCAGCAGCTGATCATCAGCAAGGAGCTCGGCCTGTAGCACCCGGCCGACACCGCTCAGGCACGCGAAGGGCCCCGGGAAACCGGGGCCCTTCTGCGTT
>SXZC01000118.1 GCA_005788075.1 Actinomycetota bacterium | reverse complement strand
CTGCTGGGTGCTCGGCGACCTGGCCGGCTTCCCCAACCCGGTGCAGGTCGGCAACACGAGGGTGGTCAACTTCGGCGCCGGCTCCTCGTGCTGGTCGTCAGGCGCATCGCAGAACGTGCGCATCTTCTGGGTCACGTCCAACGCCGGGCAGCCGGTGTACCTGCCGGTCACCTCGCAGATGAGCCCGCGCGGGATCATCGAGCTGGCGTGGCAGTTCGGACAGCTGGTGCCGAGCTGGGGCACCACCAGCCCCGACGTCCCCCTGCACGTGGCATCGAACGAGCTGCTGTGCATGAGAACACCCAACGGCACGGCATCGCAGATCGTCATCGAGCTGGAGTCGACCACCTGCGGCACCACCACGCTCACCATCACCACCACGGGCAGTGGCTCGGTGGCCTCCACGCCGTCGGGCGTGAGCTGCAGCACGCCCTGCGTGCAGGAGCAGTTCGAGGTGCCCATCGGCAGCACGTGGACCCTCATCGGCGCCGGATCCAACGGCCAGTCGTTCAACAGCTGGGGACCGGGCGGCGCGTGCACCGGCATCGATGACGACTGCCAGGTCACGGTGTTCGGCCCCACGCAGGTGACGGCCAACTTCGGGGCGCCGTCGGGCTACACCGTGACGGTGAACCAGACGGGCAGCGGGCAGGGCACCGTCACCAGCTCCCCCACCGGCCTCGACTGCATCAACGGCACCGGCGCCTGCTCGGCGCTCTTCCCCCAGCCCGACCAGCCCAACATCATCGCCACGCCCGCGCCGGGCAGCACCTTCGGGGGCTTCACGGGCCCGTGCGCCATCACCAACGCCGCTCCCACCACCTGCTGGCTGATGCTCTACGGCGACACCACGGTGGGCGTCACCTTCAATTCGCGGTCCGCGCCCACTCCTCCGGCGCCCACCCCGCCCCCCACGCCGACCCCGCCCCCCACGCCCGCGCCGGGCCCCGTGCCGAGCGTGAACCCGGTGATCGGCCCGCCGCCGGGCCCCATCCCGCCGCAGAACCCCGGCGTGCGCCCGGCGCTCACGGGCCTCGGCCTTGTGCGGTCAACCGTGCGCGCGGGCCTGCCGTCCGAGCTGGTGTACCGCCTCAACATGAACGCCAAGGTGACGCTGGGCTTCACCAACCTCGGTGACCGATCGCGCCGCTACGCCTATGCGTTCCGGCCCGGCAAGGCGGGCGGTGACGCCGGCTTCAACCGCGTGGCGCTGCGCACGCGCATCGGCGGCCACCTGGTGCAGCCCGGCAGGTGGCGCGTGCAGGTGCGCGCGGTGAACGCCATGGGGGTCACGAGCACGCAGACGCGCGTGCTCACCGTGCGCTAGCCCGGGGGCGGGGCGGCGAGGATCTGCTGCGCGCGCTGATGCGCGATTCCAAGCAGTGCCCCGATCTCGCGCACGCTGAGCCCCGCATCGCGGAGGCGCCGGGCGACATCGGCGGTGGCCTCGCGCGATCGCGCGCTGAGGTCATCGGCCTCGCGCCGCAGGCGGCGGGCCTCAGCGATGTCGTCATCCAGGTCGCCGGCAACGCGGTGCGTGATGTCGACGTCGAACGAGTCAGGCGGCACGTCCTCGAGCAGGGCGATCACGTCGCGCGCCATCTCCTCGATCTCCGACGCGCGGCGCGCCTGCGTCACCACATGACGGAAGTCGAGAACGCGGACGATCCACCACCCGCGCTCGTTGCGCTGCGCGCTGATCCGGTATCGCCGCCGGGAGTTCATCGCCACCATCCCTCCCCGAAGACATCCTCGAGGCGCCTGTAGATGCCCTCCTCCACGGTGGTCTCATCGATGTCGCGATGGCGCGGAATGGGAACGGTCATGTGGCCGCAGCTCCAGATCTCGTGCCCGGACCCCTGACGCACCAGCGCCATCGGCACGCCGCGCACCCGGGCCTCCCGGCGAAGCCGCCGGATCACCGCGGAGCGTCGCATGAGTCGAGGCTATGTGCAAGACGGTTATGCGACTACTGACTAGTCAAACAAAAGCCGCCCGAATGCGTGGCAGAGCCCTCCCCAAATCGCTTCCCGGAACCTTGCGATTCGGCAAGGTGCCGCACATAGATCGCTTACAGGTGACGCGTTGGCTCCCCTGCGCACCCCGACAAGGAGCCCGCATGACCTCTCGCAACACCAAGATCACCGCCGCGCTCGTGGCAGCCACCGTCGCAGCCGGCGGCCTGGCTGCCGCTCCGCTCCTGGCACAGAACGGCCAGGGGGGCCAGCGTGGCCCCGGCGGTCATAACCACGGCTCGCCCGCGCAGGGCGGCCAGCAGCCCGGTGGCGGATTCGGCGTCCAGCCCGGTGGCGGCTTCGGTCAGGTGCCCGGCGGCACGGGCACCCGGCCCGGCCCCGGCCAGCAGCAGCCGGTCATCGGCGTGGTGGGCGACGACCAGCCCGGTGCGCGCCAGCAGGGCCCGGATATCACCAGCCCGCGCGTGGGTCCCGGTGGAGACACCTTCCTCGGCGAGGGAGTGCGCCGCGGCCGCAGCTTCCGCGTCTCGTGCGGGTTCGTGAAGATCGGCATGTTCGACCCCATCGTGTTCCCGGGGCAGGAGCCCGCCGGCCACGACCACCAGTTCTTCGGCGCCACCACCATCAGCAAGGACTCCACGGGCGCGTCGCTCGTGGCCGCCAACGTGAACGGCGACGCCACCACGTGCACGCGCCTGCGCGACGGATCGGCCTACTGGATGCCATCGCTGCAGGTGGCCGACGACCCCGCCAACCCGGTGACCGTGCAGCCCGACGAGATCCGCGTGCGCTACGCCGCACCGCGCGGCCAGCGCGTGCGCAGCTTCCCGGCAGGCTTCACGATCGTGGCCGGCGACAAGGGCGCCACCACGCTGCAGGCCAACGCCGGATGGCGCTGTGAGTTCGACCGCCCGGGCACGCCGCTTGAGGCATCGCCGCCGCCGTGCGACACCGATGAAGCCATCGTCGGCGTGGTGCGCTTCCCCAACTGCTGGGACGGCGTGAACGCCACGAGCCCCACGCAAGACCATATGGCCTACCGCGTGAACGGCACCTGCCCCACCACCCACCCGGTGGCGGTGCCCGAGCTCATCGAGGAGGTCTTCTGGCCCAGTGACGGCCAGGACCACGCCTACCAGCTGTCCTCCGGCAACGCGGCGGGCCTGCACGCCGACTTCATCAACGGCTGGGACCAGCGCGCGCTGCGCAACCAGGTGCGCCGCTGGCT
>SXZC01000117.1 GCA_005788075.1 Actinomycetota bacterium | reverse complement strand
ATGGCCCGTGTCAAGCGTTCCGTCAACGCCCGCAAGAAGCGGCGCAAGGTCCTCGGCCAGGCCAAGGGCTACTGGGGCACCAAGCACTCGTCGTACCGTCGCGCGAAGGAGCAGGTGCAGCGGTCGGGCAACTACGCCTACCGCGACCGCCGCGCGCGCAAGCGCGACTTCCGGCGCCTGTGGATCGCCCGCATCAACGCGGCGGCCCGCCTGAACGGCATCACCTACGCCGAGTTCATCCACGGCCTGTCGCTGGCCGGGGTGGAGCTCGACCGCAAGATGCTGGCCGACCTCGCCGTGAACGAGCCGGAGCACTTCGCCGCCCTGTGCGCGCGGGCCGCTGACGCCCGCGCGGCCGCCTGACCGAAGGCACCGGGCCCGCGACACGAGACTCACGCGGCGGGGGCGGCCCGGGGCCCCTCCGCCGGGTGACCTCTCATCGCAATCCAGCCCTGCAGCACGTGCGCCGGCTGCAGCAGAAGCGCACGCGCCGCGAGGAGCGCCTGCTCGTGGCCGAGGGCGAGGATGTCGTGCAGGCCGCGCTCGACCGCGGGATCACCCCGGTGATGCTGCTGGTCGACGAGGAGCGCGTGCCGGCGGATGACCCGCGCCTGGCCGCCACCGCCGGGGTGGCCGAGCGCTATGCGATCTCCACGCGCCTGATGGGCGGGGTGAGCACGCTCGCCCAGCCGCCGCGCGTGATCGGCGTGTTCCCGCAGTCGGGGCCGCACCACTTCCGCACCGTGGCCATGCCACCCGCGCTCGGCGTGTACCTGGCGGGCGTGGCCGACCCGGGGAACGTGGGCACGCTCATCCGCACCTCGGCCGCCCTTGGTGCCGACTGGCTTGCGCTTGGGCCGGGATCTGCCGACGCCGCGCATCCGCGCGCGGTGCGGGCGGCCATGGGCGCCACGTTCGCGCTGCCGGTGCTCGAGGGCGTGCGGCCCGACGACCTGGCCACGCGCGAGGGCTTCCGCGTGGTGGCTGCCGTGGCGCACGGGGGAGAGGCGCCCTGGGACATCGACCTCACGGTGCCCACCGTGCTGGCGCTCGGCGCGGAGCGGGCCGGGCTCGACCCCGTGATGGACTCCCTGCGCGAATCGCTCGAGGTGGTGGAGGTGACGATCCCGCAGGGCGAGGGCGCGGAGTCGCTCAACGTGTCCGCCGCGGGCGCCGCGCTGCTGGCCGAGCGCGTGCGGCAGTGCTCTAGGATGCCGCGGTCATGAGCGGGATCCCCGACCTCACCGCGCTGGCCGACGAGGCCATCGCCACGATCGCCGCCGCGCCCGACCTCGAGGCGCTCGAGGCCGCGCGGGTGAGGTTCGTCGGCCGCAAGGCGCCGCTCACCGAGCTGCTGGGGTCGATCGGCTCGCTGCCGCCCGAGGAGCGCGGCCGCGTGGGCAAGGACGGCAACGCCGCCCGGCGGGCCATCGAGGACGCCCTCACGGCGCGCCGCGATGCGCTCGAGGCCGACGCCATGGGCGCCGCGCTCGAGGCCGACACCGCCGACGTGACCCTGCCGGGCAACGCCTTCCCGCTGGGCGCTCTGCACCCCATCACGCAGGTGGCGCTCGAGGTGGAGGAGATCTTCCTCGGCATGGGCTACTCGGTGGCCGATGGCCCCGAGGTGGAGACCGGCTTCAACAACTTCACCGCGCTCAACACGCCCGATGGCCACCCGGCGCGCTCCGAGAGCGACACCTTCTTCATCGAGGGCGGGGACGACATCCTGCTGCGCACCCAGACCTCGCCGGTGCAGATCCGCACCATGCAGTCGGGGCCGCCGCCGGTATACGTGATCGCCCCCGGCACGGTGTACCGCCGCGACGACGTCGACGCCACGCACAGCCCGATGTTCCACCAGGTGGAGGGGCTCGCCGTGGATGAGGGGCTCACCTTCGCGCACCTCAAGGGCACCATCGAGTACTTCCTCACCCGCCTGCTGGGCGACCGCGACGTGCGGGTGATCCCGCACTTCTTCCCCTTCACCGAGCCCTCGGTGGACGTGAGCGTGTCGTGGACCGACCGCAACGGCCGCACCGACTGGCTCGAGGTCGCGGGCGCCGGCATGGTCGACCCCAACGTGTTCGCCAACGTGGGCTACGACCCCGAGCGGTGGACCGGCTTCGCGTTCGGCTTCGGGCTCGACCGCATCGCGATGATCCGCCATCAGATCAGCGACATCCGGCTGCTCTACGAGGGCGACCTGCGCTTCCTGGAGCAGTTCTCGTGAAGCTGCCCCTCGAATGGCTGCGCGAGCACGTGGCGGTCGACCTCGACGACGCCGCGCTCGCCGACAGGCTTACCGCCACCGGCACCGCCGTGGAGCGCGCGATAACCCGCGGCATCCCGATGACGCAGGGCAACCGCGAGTCGTTCCGCATCGGCAAGGTGCTCACGGCCGAGCAGCATCCCGACGCCGATCGCCTGAGGGTGCTCAGCGTGGATACCGGGGAAGACGCCCCGCGGCAGATCGTGTGCGGCGCGCCGAACGTGGCCGCCGGCCAGACCGTGGCCGTGGCGCTGCCGGGCGCCGTGATGCCCGGCGGCCAGAAGCTGGGCAAGGCCAAGCTTCGCGGCGTCGAGAGCCTCGGCATGGTGCTCAGCGAGAGCGAGCTCGAGATGGCCGAGACCTCCGATGGCATCCTGGTGCTGGGCGACGACCTGGCCGCGGGCACGCCGGTGGTCGACGTGCTGCCCCCGCCCGGCACGATCCTCGAGCTCGAGCTCACGCCCAACCGCGGCGACTGCCAGGGCATCTACGGCATCGCGCGCGAGGTGCACGCCATCACCGGCGCGCCGCT
>SXZC01000116.1 GCA_005788075.1 Actinomycetota bacterium | reverse complement strand
GGAACACCTGCATGATGCACTGGCAGATCCACAAGGACGGCCGCCAGCACCTGCTCGACTCCCAGGGCCGCGTGCCCGTGGCGGTGGTCATCGGCACCGACCCGGCCGTCACCTACTCGGCCACCGCGCCGCTCCCCCCGGCCCTCGACGAGATGATGTTCGCGGGGTTCCTGCGTGGCGACCGCGTGGAGATGGTGAAGGCGGTCACCCAGGACATCGAGGTGCCGGCCCATGCCGAGGTGGTGCTCGAGGGCTACGTTGACGCCTCGGACATCCGCGACGAGGGCCCGTTCGGCGACCACACCGGCTTCTACACGCCGGTGGACCAGTACCCGGCATTCCACGTGACCGGCCTCACCATGCGCCGCGACGCCATCTACTCCACGACCATCGTCGGCATGCCCCCCATGGAGGACTACTGGCTGGGTAAGGCCACCGAGCGCCTCTTCCTGCCGCTCATCCGCATGACGGTGCCCGACCTCGTGGACATGAACCTCCCGCTCGAGGGCGTGTTCCACAACTGCGCGATCGTGTCGGTGCGCAAGCGGTACCCCGGCCACGCGAAGAAGCTCATCAACGCCGTGTGGGGCCTGGGCCTGCTCTCGCTCACCCGGTGCGTGATCGTGGTGGACGAGGACATCGACGTGCACGACGTGTCCCAGGTGGCCTTCCGTGCCTTCTCGAACGTCGACCCGAAGCGCGACGTGCTGGTGATGGAGGGCCCGGTGGACGCCCTCGACCACGCCGCGCCATGGCCCGCCTACGGGGCCAAGATCGGCTTCGACGCCACCGCGAAGTGGGAGGGCGAGGGGCAGGTTCGCCCCTGGCCCGACGAGATCCGCATGTCCGACGAGGTGCGCGAGGCGGTCACCGCCCGGTGGGCGGAATTCGGAATCCGCCTGCCTGAGGCCTAGATGACGTGCGGGGCGTCCCCCCGGCGCCGGGACAACCGGCCCCACCTACCTCCGGAATCGCGCTTTTCCCCTCGCATCGGCCTTGCCTCGGATAACCTCGTGTGCCTAGTGAACGTCTACGGAGGTTGGAGTGGCTGAGGACGAGCCGAACAACGGCACGCCCGGTTCGCAGAGCGGTCCCTACCAGGGCCCGCGCGCGGCCGACTTCACCCCTGAGCCGGATCATTCCGACGACCCCGGCTACGTCACGCGCACGCGCTTCCTCTCGAACGCCGCGTTCGCGGGCACCGGGGTGCTCGCCGCAGCGATCCTCGTGCCCGTCGTCGGCTTCGCCGTCGCCAGCCCGCTCCAGGGCGAGGACTACCGCTGGGTCGACATCGGCCCTGCAAGCGACTACCTGAAGAACCCTCCGCCCTACCCCAACCCCACTCCGTCGACCAAGATCGGCGAGGTCGCCTCGCTGGCGGTCTCGGGCCCGTCGTCCGACGCCGACCGCCGCATCTACGTGGTGTACGGCCTCAAGGACCCCACCACCCGTCCGCAGCCGACCCCGGGCCAGCCCGCCGCCGAGTTCGAGGCGCAGTTCGCCAAGTGGGCCAGCAGCCTGCGCGCGGACGACTTCGACCTCATCGCCATCTGGAACCGCTGCGCTCACCTGGGCTGCCCCGTGGCGTACTCGCCGGGAAGCGCCGGCTACGTGTGCCCCTGCCACGGCGGCGCGTACGACTCGCGCGGACTGGTGACCGGTGGCCCGCCGCCGCGCCCGCTCGACCGCGTGGACATCAAGATCGTCGACCAGAGCAAGAAGTTCGAGCCGCAGGACGTCGAGGCCGGCAAGGACCGCATCCCGCTGGCCGTCGCGGCGAAGAGCAACAACCCGAACCTCCGGGTGCTGGTGGGCAAGCCGTATTCGATCGACCAGCAGCAGCAGTCCTTCCCGCTGTCAGGGCCCGGCGAGCCTGTCTCGGGCACCCTCTCCCACCTCTACCCGTTCCAGTAGGAGCCGACGGTGACGACCAAGGACATCGGGCCCAAGAACCCCGTCCAGAAGGGCACAGAAGCCACCATCGACTACGTCGACGAGCGCTCGGGCATCAAGACCGGCACTCGGTGGTTCCTGTTCCGCAACATCCCCGCGGGCACCAGCTGGTTCCAGACCCTGGGCTTCACCGCCATGGTCGTGTTCGGCATGCAGGCCATCACGGGAATCATCCTCGCGATGTACTACGTGCCCGACACCAAGGGCGGCGCCTACCAGAGCATCGAGTACATCACCAACGAGGTCACCTGGGGCTGGCTCGTGCGCGGCATGCACAAGTGGGGCGCCTCGGTGATGATCATCGTGGTGTTCCTGCACATGGCGCGCGTGTTCATATGGGGCGCCTACAAGTACCCGCGTGAGCTCACGTGGGTCACGGGATCCTTCCTGCTCCTGCTCACCATGTTCATGGGGCTCACCGGCTACCTGCTGGTGTGGGACCAGAAGGCCTACTGGGCCACGGTGGTGGCGGTGAACATCTTCGCGAGCGCCCCGATCGTGGGCCCCTACATCGGCGACATCCTGCGCGCCGGCCCCGAGTTCGGGCCAGCCACGCTATCGCGCTTCTATTCGATACATATGCTCGTCATACCCGGGGCCATAGCCACCTTCATAGGCCTGCACCTGTACTTCATCGTGCGCCTGGGCATCTCCGAGCCGCCGTGGTCGAAGCGCCGCCTGCGCATCGAGCGGGATGAGGAGGACGCCCGCCGCGCGGCCGCGCGCGAGAAGGCCAAGGCGCTGCCCGGCAGCGTGAACTACCCGGCGAGCTGGCCCGTGGAGGCCAAGGAGGGCGCCCGATGAAGCCCGCCGACAAGAAGGCCTACGACAAGGACTACGCGCAGGCGAAGAAGACCGGCAAGCCGTTCTTCCCGTACGCGATCTACAAGGACACGGTGATCGCCGGACTGACGGTGATCGCGATCATCGTCCTGGCGATCACGATCCGCGTCGAGGTCGGGGAGCCGGTCAACCCGGCCACCACCGACTTCATCCCGCGTCCGGAGTGGTACTTCTACTTCGCGTTCGAACTGCTGAAGATCTTCGCGAACCAGAACGTGCTCACGCCGGTGATCATGGCCACCTTCATGGTCCCGAACATCCTGATCATCCTGCTGGTGGTCTGGCCGTTCATCGACCGTGGCCCCGAGCGCCGCATCTGGAAGCGCCCGTTCGCGCTCGGCCTCACCGTCATCGTCACCGGACTGCTCTGCTACACGACCTGGCTCGGCGCCAACTCGCCCGCCGGCGTCGCCTCGCAGGGCCTCCCGGTGAGCGGCCTCGACGAGCCGGCCACGAAGGGAATGGCCGTCTACATGGCCAACGGCTGCGGTTCCTGCCACATGGTGGCGGGCGTCGGTGCACCCGGACCGGGCCCCGACCTCACCAACGAGGGGGCCAAGGGATGGGACAACGCGAAGATGATCGCGTGGCTCAAGGCACCCAAGGCGCCGATGCCCTCGTACGCCTCGCTGCCGCCGCAGGAGCTCGAGGACCTGTCCACCTTCCTCAACGGACTGGGAACGAAGTACAAGTAGGCCTCCCAGCCCCTGTCGAACGGTCTAACACGGGGTCCCGCATGTGCGGGACCCCGGCTGTTTCCGGCGATATCGGGTCTACGATCGGTTCATGAGGATCTTCTTGGGGGTTACCGGAGCGAGCGGCGCCCTCTACGGGGGCCGCGCCCTCACCGCGCTCACCGCGGCAGGGCATCACGTGGGCCTCTGCATCTCCGATGCCGGCGCCCGGGTGATCAGCCACGAGGTCCTCGGCGAGGGGCCCAGGCCGGCGTCGTACGACGACGTGCGGGCGCGGTTCACCGACATGTTCGCGCAGGTACCCGGGGCCGTCGACCTGCTCGACCCTGATGACATCGCCTGCTCGTTCGCGTCGGGCTCATCCGGTGCCCGCGCGGCGCTCGTGGCCCCCTGCTCCACCTCCACGCTCGGGCGCATCGCCCACGGCACAGGTGACAACCTCATCCACCGCGTGGCCGAGGTGATGCTCAAGGAGCGCGGGGATCTCGTGCTCATCCCGCGCGAGACCCCCCTCTCGCTCATCCAGCTGCGCAACATGGTGGCCGTCACCGAGGCGGGTGGCGTGATCCTGCCCGCCTCGCCGGGGCTCTACGCCGGCCCCGAGACCATCGACGACCTCATCGACTTCGTGGTGGGCAAGGCGCTCGACGTGCTGCGCATCGACCACGCGCTCTTCACGCGATGGGGCGAGCCCCGAATCGCGACCACCGGGGACGACGCATGAGCACCGCGCCCCCCGTCTACGCGTTCGTCCAGCCCCTTCGCCCATGGCTCGCCCAGTGCGAGGAGATGCTGGCGCGCTACGCGGGCGGACACGTGCCCGAGGTCAGCGAGCCCGCCATGGACACCCTGGTGGCGGGCGGCAAGCGCGTGCGCCCCATGTTCGTCTTCTGCGCGAGCTCCGGAAACGAAGAGGACCGGCCCACGCTGGTCACGGCAGCGGCCGCAGTGGAGCTCGTGCACATGGCCACCCTCGTGCACGACGACCTCATCGATGGCGCCACCACGCGCCGCGGCAGGCCCACCGTGGCACGGGCCCACGGAGCCGCGGCGGCTATCAACGTGGGCGACTTCCTCTTCGCCCGCGCCTTCGCGGAGCTCACGCGCATCGGATCACCCGCAGCGGTGAGCGCGCTCGCCGATGCCTCGCTCGACCTCGCCCTCGGCGAGATGGACCAGCAGCGCGCTACGGGCGACCTCGGGCTCACCGTGGACGCCTACATGTCGCGGTGCCGGCGCAAGACCGGCGCGCTCTTCTCGGTGGCATGCCGCCTGGGCGCCATGCTGTCCGGCGGATCCGAGGAGGCCCAGCTGCGACTGGCCTCGTTCGGCACGCGCGTGGGCGTGGCGTTCCAGATCCTCGACGACATCCTCGACCTCTCGGGCTCGCCGTCAGAGACCGGCAAGCGCCGCGGCACCGACATCCTCAGCGGCACCGTCACCCTGCCCCAGATCCTGGCGATCCAGGAGGAGCCCGCGCTCGGCAATGAGATCGGCCGCGTGGCCGCCGGAGGCGAGGGGCTGGAGTCCCTCTGCGACCGGCTCGCCAGGCACCCGGGAACCGCCGCGGCGCGCCAGAGGGCGCTCGACGAGGTGGCCCTGGCCGCCGAAGCCCTGGACGGCGACATCGGCAGCGCCGACGCGGACGCGCTCCGCACGATCGCCGCCGGGATGGTGGATCGCTACGCATGACCCGCGACGAGGTCATCTCCCTGCTCGACTCCCGTGATCCGGTCGCGGCGGCAGCCGGGCTGCCGGTGCCCGCCGAGGTGGGCTGGCTCAGGGGAGACGGCCGCGGGAACGGCGTGGAGGAGGTCCGCTACGGCGCGGGCACCACGAACGCCGAGGTGGCCGATCGCCTCCTCGAGGTCGCCGCGCAGGGTGACTCCGTTCGCGCGGTGCTGCTGGTGCCGGGGCCCGACTCCGCGGATCGTCCGGGCTCGTGGGGCAACGAGGACCTGCTGGTCACGGCCGTCGCCCGCCGGGTGCTCCCGGGCGTGGCGATCCGCCCCGACTGGAGCGCCCTCGGCGAGCCTGCCTGCCAGGTGGCCGTGTCGTTCGGCGCCGACGAGTGGGTGATCCCCGACGGCGTGGACGCCGACCCCGACCACCTCGCCGAGGCCGTGGGCGCACGGGCGGTGGCCCGATGAGCGACCTGCGCGTGGGGCGCATCAGCGCCCTCAACATGTTCCCGGTCTACCACCACCTCGAGCGCGCCGCGCTTCCGGGGGTCACATTCACCGACGGTCTTCCGGCCCTGCTGAACGCCGGGGTCATCGGGGGCGAGCTCGACGTGTCGGCGATGTCCAGCATCGCCTACGCGCGCAATGCCGACACCCTGCGCCTGCTGCCCGTGGGCTGCATCGCCTGCGAGGGCGCCGTGGACTCCATCCGGCTGCTCTCCCCGGTGCCGCTCGAGGACGTCCGCCGGGTGGCCGTCACCCCGCACAGCGCGAGCAGCGTCACCCTGCTTCGCGTGCTCGTGGGACCCGACGTGCAGTTCCGCGTGATGGGATCCGACCTCGAGGCGCCCGCCGCGCTGGCCGGGGGCGAGGCCGTGCTGCTCATCGCCGACGCCGCGCTCATGGCGCACCGCGACCGCATCGCGCCCCATTCCCTCGACCTCGGCGAGCTCTGGCAGCAGCGCACCGGCCTGCCGATGGTGTTCGCCGTGTGGGCGGCGCGGGAGGATGCGGCCATCACCCGGCCCGCCGCGCTCGACGCCCTCTGCGACGCCATCTCGTCCGGCAGCGGCGCATTCGCCGCCGACCCCGACGGCGTGGCGCGTGCGGCCGCGCAGCGCTTCCCGTTCGACGAGGCCTACATCCGCGGCTACCTGGGGCGCCTGCGCTACGGCTTCGGCGACGCCGAGCGGGCCGGCCTCGAGGCGTTCCTCGACATGGCGCGCGCGGCCGGCGAGCTGCGCGAGGTACCTACTCTCCGGCCGGTGGCCGCATGAGCACCGTCGCACCCGCACGGCACCTCGACGTGATCGAGCGGCTCGATGCCGGCGAGCGGCTGGATGACGATGGCGCTCGGGCACTCATGGCGTCCCGCGACGTCGTGGCCGTCGCCGCGGCCGCCCAGCGCGCCCGCGACCGCGTGACCGATCCCGACGAGGTCACGTTCGTCATCGACCGCAACGTCAACTACACGAACTTCTGCGTCACCGACTGCGACTTCTGCGCCTTCTACCGCCATCCGCGCGACCCCGAGGGGTACGTGCTGAGCAAGCCGGTGATCTTCCGCAAGATCGAGGAGACCCTCGACCTGGGCGGCACGGCGCTGCTCATGCAGGGCGGGCACCACCCGAACCTGCGCATGGAGTGGTACGAGGACCTCTTCAGCGACATCAAGCGGCGCTACCCGATCCACCTGCACGCGCTGTCGCCCAGCGAGGTGCTGCACATCGCCCTCTACTCCAAGCTCGACGTGGGCGAGGTGCTCGACCGCCTCATCGCGGCGGGCCTCGACTCCATCCCGGGCGGTGGCGCGGAGATCCTGGTCGACCGAGTGCGCGACGTCATCGCGCCGCGCAAGACCACCACGGCGGAGTGGATCGGCGTGATGCGCGAGGCGCACCTGCGCGGGCTGCGCACGAGCGCCACGATGATGTACGGCACGGTGGACACCGTGGACGACCGCGTGGAGCACCTGCGCGTGCTGCGCGAGCTGCAGGACGAGACCGGCGGCTTCACGGCCTTCGCCTGCTGGTCGTACCAGTCCGGCGGCTGCTCGGCGCGCGGTGACGACCACCAGTACGCCACCGCTGCCGACTACCTCATGATGAACGCCGTCGCGCGGCTCTACCTCGACAACATCCCGCACATGCAGTCGTCGTGGGTCACGCAGGGCCTTCGCATCGGCATGCTCGCGCTCGAGGCCGGCTGCGACGACATGGGCTCGATCATGATCGAGGAAAACGTCGTGCGCGCCGCGGGCACCGCCTTCACCCTGGACACCCCGCGCATGGTGGAGGCCATCGAGGCCACCGGCCGCCGCGCCGTGCAGCGCGACACCCTCTACCGAACCGTGCGCCGCTACTAACCCCGGTGTCAGGCACTTAACCGAGGTGCGCGTCCCTCGCGCGCTTCGGTTCATCATGTGCGCGCCTCGGTTAAGTGCCTGACACCGGGGTTCGGCTACTGCGTGATCGGCAGGCCCGCCTGGCTCCAGGCGACGATGCCGCCCTCGAGGTTCACCAGGTCGCTGAAGCCCTCGTTCTCCTCGAGGTAGCGGCACACGTTCTCGGACCGGCCGCCGCTGTGGCAGCTGAAGATCACCGTGGTGTCGCGGGGCACCTCGGCGAGGCGATCGAGGAGGTCGCCCATCGGGATGTGCCGCGCGCCGGGGATGGCCGCCTGGGCCAGCTCGTCGTCCTCGCGCACGTCGATGATGACGGCCGTGCCGGCATCCATGGCGTCCTTGGCCTGCTGGGGAGTCATCAGCTGCATGGCGGAAACCTACGGCATGCGGCGCCGCGGAGCAGCGCCTACACCACCCCGGCCCCGACCTCGTCAGCCACCCGGTCGGCCTCGTAGGACGACCTCACGAGCGGCCCGGCCTCCACGTGCGCGAGGCCCGCGGCACGACCGAGCTCGGCGAGCGCCGGGTACTCCGCCGGCGCGTAGAACCTCTCGACGGGGAGGTGGTTGCCCGAGGGGCTCAGGTACTGGCCCACGGTCACCACCTCGCAGCCCGAGGCCGCGAGGTCGGTGAACACTGCGGTGATCTCCGGAAGCTCCTCGCCGAGCCCCACCATGATGCCGCTCTTGGTGGGCAGCCCGGCCGCGCGCGAGCGCTCGAGCAGCTCGAGGGTGCGCTCGTACCGCGCCCCCGGCCTCACCCGCCGGTACAGGCGGGGCACCGTCTCGGTGTTGTGGTTGAGCACGTCGGGGCGGGCCTCGATGACCATGTCGAGGGCGTCCCAGTTGCCGCGGAAGTCGGGGATGAGCACCTCCACCCGCGCGTCGGGGAGCCGGTCACGCAGCGCGCGGATGACCGCGGCGAAATGCGCCGCGCCGCCATCGGGCTGGTCGTCGCGGGCCACGGCGGTGACCACCACGTAGCGCAGGCCCATCGCCGCGGCCGCATCGGCGAGCCGCGCGGGCTCACCCGGATCTGGCGGCAGCATGGGCTTGCCCGAGGTGACGTCGCAGAACCGGCAGCCGCGCGTGCACGTCTCGCCGGCGATCATGAAGGTGGCCGTGCCGCGCGTCCAGCAGCGCTGGATGTTCGGGCACGAGGCCTCCTCGCACACCGTGACCAGGCTCTCCTGGCGCATGAGCGACTTGAGCTGCACGTAGCCCGGGCCGAACGAGCCCTTCTCCACCACCCAGCGCGGCAGCCGGCCGCCCTCCACCAACTGGCGCAGCTCGTCGGAGGTCACGTCCACGGGGTCGAGTGCGTCGAGGGGGCCCTCTCCCACGAGCACCCCGCCGAGGATCACATCGGGCACCGCGCCGCGCGCCCTCGCCTCGACCACGCGGGCCACGAGGGCCTCGTCAGCCGGCGCGTCCACGCGGAAGGCCCGCTGCCTGCCCGTCGCCCCGTGCGCATCTGCCATCACCCCCCGCAGGCTAGCCCAGCGGGAGAGGTCCGGAGGGCCATCGGGTAGCGTCCCTGCCCATGGTCCTGTCAGACCGCACAATCCGCGAGCAGATCGCCGCCGGGCGCCTGGTGATCGACCCCTTCGACGACGCCCTGGTGCAGCCGTCGTCCATCGACCTGCGCGTGTCGCATGAGTTCCGGGTGTTCCACAACAACAGGCAGCCCTACATCGACCCGCGCGAGCCCGAGGCCGACCTCACCGAACTCGTGCGCGTAAACGACGGCGAGCCGTTCATCCTGCACCCCGGCGAGTTCGTCCTGGGATCCACGCTCGAGCGCGTGGGCATCCCCGACGACCTCGTGGCACGCCTCGAGGGCAAGTCGAGCCTGGGCCGCCTGGGACTGCTCATCCACTCGACGGCGGGCTACATCGACCCCGGCTTCGACGGCCAGATCACGCTCGAGTTCTCAAACGTGGCGAGCCTGCCCATCGCGATCCACGCGGGCATGCGCATCGGGCAGATCTCGTTCCTGCAGATGACCACCCCGGTGGACACGCCCTACAGCGGCAAGTACCAGGGCCAGTCCGGCCCCACGTCGAGCCGCTCGCACCGCGACTTCGTGGTCGACAACTAGGCGCACGCCCCGGGGTCGCACCCCGCCTGGCGCCGTTGCGGGCGCGGGCGCGCCCGGTCAGTACCTGCGGCGCAGGCTCCGCGTGCTGTAGCGGCGGTCAGCCGCCAGGCCGCCGACGACCGCGGCGAGCAGGGACCCTGCGGCGATGAGCAGCGCGGCCCCGTCGGAGCCCGGCGCGTACTCGGGGTCGTTGGGACCGCCGAAGGCCGCGATGACGGCCAGGACGATCCAGATGATGGCCCAGAGCAGCCACCCGAACACCCACGCGCCGAGGGCATTCAGCACGCGGTGGTCCAGCGTGCGCACCCCCGAGAGGAAGCCACCCACGAGGAACGCGAGGATGATCGCCAGGGCTCGCACCCACACGGGGGCCCCCGCCGACGCGGCGAGGCCGATCGTCCCGATCAGGCCACCCCATCCGACCGCCATGGGCTCCAGCGCTATTCCCCCACCCCTCTCCGAATCGCCCGCGTGCTCCCCCATGCTAACGTCGGATTGATCGGTTCCCCGCCCGGGGACCGCTGACCATGAGGTAATCCCATGCCATTCGGCATCGGCCCGCTCGAGCTCATCATCATCCTGGCCATCATCCTGCTGGCCTTCGGCGCCAAGCGCCTCCCGGAGATCGGCAAGAGCCTCGGCAGCGGGATGCGCGAGTTCAAGAAGGGCGTCACGGGCGACAAGAGCGCCGACGAGCAGGTGACGGCCGCCCAGGCGTCCGACCCGGCGCTTCCCCAGAAGACCGACGAGACCACTCCCGCCGGCTCCTAGCGGGCGACCCACCGCCCTCATCCGGGCGGAGTGGATCGTCCCCGTCGAGGGCCCCGTGGTGCGGGGCGGGGGAATCCTCCTGCGCGGAGGCGTCATCGAGGCGCTGGGGCGCGAGCGCGACCTCCCCCCCTGCGACGACGTGCCCGTCACCGACCTGGGCGACGCGGTGCTCATCCCGGGGCTCGTCGACGCCCACTGCCATCTCGAGTGGGGCCTCATGGGAGGTCTGGTGCCCGATGCGCGCTTCGGCGACTGGCTCGGCGCGTTCGTGCACCGCACGGCCGAGGTGACCCCCGCCGACCGCGAGGCGGCCGCCCGCTACGCGGCCCTCGTGGCGCTGCGGAACGGCACGACCACCCTCGCCGACTCGGGGCCCAGCGGATTCGGCGTGCGCGCCGCGAGCGAGGCCGGGCTGAGGGCGATCGTGCACATGGAGGTATTCGGGCGCGACTCCGGGTCGGACGCGCGCGAGAAGGTGATGCGCCATGGCGAGGCCCTGCTGGCGGCGCGGGATGCCGCCGGTCCGAGGGTGCGCGTGGGCGTGTCCCCGCACTCCCCGTACACGGTCGGGCCCGAGCTCTGGGCAGAGGTGCTGGCCGACCCCATCCTGGGTGACGGATCGGTGGCCGCCCACGTGGCCGAGTCACCGGACGAGGTGATGCTGCTGGACGACGGCGTGGGGCCGCTCGTGGAGTCGATCCGGTCCCTCGGGCGCGATCCCGCCCGATGGCCCGGGGGCGGCCCGGGTGTGGTCTCGCGGCTGGAGGCCGCGGGCGCCCTCACGCCGGGGCTCATCGCCGCCCACTGCGTGCAGGTGGACGAGGGCGACGCGGCGATCCTTGCCGCGCACGACGTGCGCATGGCCCACTGCCCGCACTCGAACGTGCGCCTCGAGTGCGGGGACGCGCCGATCGAGATGCTCGACGCCCTCGGGGTGACGATCGGGCTGGGCACGGACAGCCCGGCGAGCGCCGGTGCATACGACCTGCGCGACGAGGCGAGGTGGGCCGCAGAGGCCGCGGCGCGCCGCGGGACGCGGCCGGTGGCGTCGGACATGCTCGCGATGGCCACCATCGGATCGGCCCGCGTGCTCGGCATGGACGCCGAGGTGGGCTCGCTGGTGCCCGGCAAGCGCGCCGACATCGTGGCGATCAGGCCATTCGAGGGGGCGCCGCTCGAGGCGGACCCATCGCTGGTGGTGCTCGACCCGCGCTCGCGCGTGGTGGCCGCGTGGGTGGACGGCGAGCAGGTGCTCGGACCCGAGGGGCCGATGCTCACCGACTCCCCCGCGATCGTGGCCGACGCCACCAAGGCCCGCGATCGGATCATGTAGCGTCGCGCCGTGCTCTTCGACGGAAAGCATCAGAAGACCCTCACGAAGGTCATCGCGATCGTCGCGATCGTCGCGTTCCTCGGCTTCGGTCTGGTCGCCGGCTTCCTGGCCGTCGGCGGAGGCGGATGCGGCACCACCGACCCCCTCCAGCAGGCCGTGAGTGACGCGCAGACCAGCGTGCAGCAGGGCACGGCGGCCGTGGCCGATGCGAAGAAGGCCCTGAAGCAGTCGCCGCGCAACGCCCAGGCGAAGAAGGACCTCGC
>SXZC01000115.1 GCA_005788075.1 Actinomycetota bacterium | reverse complement strand
GCCAGGATCAAACTCTCCATGACATTAACTGCGTGGAAGAGTCCCGTCATCACGAGGATGAACGGGCTCCTGGTCTCGCGTCATGCGTCGGCATCTCGCCGAGCACGACGTTTGACGGGTCCATTTCCTTTTCCTTGGCCATCTCTTCCGCGGGCCAGAAGGCACGGGAAGATGATGCGCGCTGTTCAGTTTTCAAGGATCGGGCCCCAGCTGGGACTCGCCTCCACGGACAGGGGCTTGTCATCGGCGCCGGCCGGCTGGCCGTCACTAACGCCGGTGATTCGCTGTCCTGCAGATGTGAAGGGTCTCGGGCACGTGTGCCCACCGGCATTGCGGCCGGACCGATGATTGTGACACAACCACCCGTCGTCCTCAAGCCAGTGGCCCGGGCGTCGCGTCTGTGAAACGCGCTCCGGGCCGGTCGGGGATAATGGCGATCCTGCGTCCCATGCGCAAGGGGCAACGTGCAGGTGCAACCTCGCTATTTGCGGGACTTATCCGGGGAGCACGGTAAAGCCTGTTCACGCCGGGGACGTGAAGCCCCGACATGCAGGCGGATACCACGCGATCGCGGGTGCTAGCCGGCCACCCGGATGCGCGCGAAGCGCTTCTTCCCGGCGCGCACCACCCGGCCGTCCAGGGCGGAGGCATCCACGTCGATCTCCCCCACCACCTCGCCGTCGGCGCTCACGCCGCCCTGCTGCACCATGCGCCGCGCCTCGCTGCGCGATGCGACGCCGAGCTCGTCCACCAGCAGCGCGGGCATGTGGACGGTGCCGGCGGGCAGGACCACCTCGCGCACCTCCTCGGGGGCCTGGCGGTCCTTGAAGAGCCTGTCGAAGTGCGCCTCGGCGGCCTCCCCGGCCCCGGATCCATGGAAGCGCTCCGCCACGAGGCGACCGAGACGGCGCTTCTCCTCGTTGGGATGCCCCGACGGCCCGGGTTCGACCGGGAACAGCAGCTCGTAGAACTCGGGCATCTGCGCGTCGGGAATGCTCATGACCTTCCCGAACTGCTCCTCGGGAGCCTCGGTCACCCCGATGTAGTTGCCGGTCGACTTGCTCATGCGCCGCACGCCGTCGGTGCCCGGGAGAATCGGCACGGTCATGGCCACTTGCGGACGCGCGCCGTACGCCTGCTGCACCTCCCGGCCCAGCATGAGGTTGAACAGCTGGTCGGTGCCGCCGAGCTCCACGTCCGACTCCAGCATCACGGAGTCATAGGCCTGCATGAGAGGGTAGATGAGCTCGAGCACCGAGATCGGGCGGTCATCACCCATGCGCTCGGCGAAGTCGCGCCGGCGCAGCAGCTGGTTAACCGTGGTCGTGCTGGCGAGGCGGAAGAGCGGCTCCAGGCCCATCTCGGCGAACCACTCACCGTTGCGGCGCACCTCGGTGCGCTCGGGGTCGAGGATGCGAAAGGCCTGCTCCTGGTAGGTCTCCGCATTGGCGTCGATCTCCTCGGCCGACAGCATCGGCCGGGTGGACGACCGCCCCGATGGATCGCCCACGCGGGCGGTCCAGTCGCCGATGATCAGCACGGCCGTGTGACCGGCATCCTGGAACTCCCTCAGCTTGCCCAGCACCACGGCGTGGCCGAGGTGGATGTCCGGGGCCGTGGGGTCGACGCCCAGCTTCACGCGCAAAGGGGAGCCCTCGGCGAGCCGCTTCTCGAGCTCGCCGGGCGGCTGGATGTCCACCGCGCGGGCGAGGAGGTCGCTGCTGCTCATGCGGCGGCCCCCACCGGGTGGTCCCCGCGCAGTGGGGCCGATGCGGCGTTCGTGCTCATGCAGTGGTCCTCATGCGGCGATGCTCCTGGGGATCGGGCGGGAGAGGAAACGCGAGTCGCGCGCCACCATACGCCACGGCAGGTCGGTTGCCTGCGAGATGCCGATGCGCGGGGCGAAGGCCACGTCTGGCTCCTCGCGCCGGCGACCCACGTGCAGGCCCGCCTTCGCGAGCGCGAGGCCATCGATGTCACCGGTGATCCCCAGCGCCTGGGTGAGCCTTCCGGGGCCCGCGCACAGAAGGCGCTCGTCGTCCATGCCGCGTCGCGCGCGCATGGCATCGAGGCCGTGGGTGGGCTCGATTGCCCGGATCAGCACGGCGGCACCGGTGCCCTGCTGCTCGGCGACGAGATTGAGGCACCAGTGGATGCCATGGATGAGGTACACGTACACCGTTCCCGGCGGGCCGAACATCGACCGGCAGCGCCTGGTCTCTCCGCGGTACGAGTGCGACGCCGGGTCGCGCTGCCCGTAGGCCTCGGCCTCGACGATCACGCCGCCCGCGCCGCCGTAGGAGAGCTCGCAGCCGATGATCTGCTCGGCCACCAGCTCGGGTGGCCGGTCGAAGAACGCCCGGCCGACGGCGCGGGCGCGGCGGGTCACCAGGCCTCCACCCGCTGCTCGATGTCGTCGAGCTGGGCCACCACTCGGGCGCGCGCAGTGCCCCCGGGGACGTCCTTGGCCTCCACGGATGCCTCGGCCGTGAGGTCAGGCACCTCCACGCCGTCGAGTCCTGCGGCCGCCAGGTCGTCCGGGGTGGCATCGGCGAGCCCCACTCCACGATCAGCACAGGCCTTCACCAGTGCGCCCACGGCCTCATGCGCCCTCCGGAAGGGCCACCCCTGTCGCACGAGGGCATCCGCGAGATCGGTGGCGGCGAGGAAGCCCTGCTCCGCGGCGGCGGCCATGGCGTCGGCCCGGAAGCGCGCCGTGGCCACCATGCCGGTCATGGCCGGGAGCAGCAGGTCGATGGTGTCGGCCGCGTCGAACAGGTAGTGCTTGTCGTCCTGAAGGTCCTTGTTGTACGCCAGCGGCAGGCCCGACAACGCACCAAGGAGCCCGCTGAGGTCGGCGGCGAGGCGCGGCGCCTGGGCGCGCGCCAGCTCGGCGGCGTCGGGGTTC
>SXZC01000114.1 GCA_005788075.1 Actinomycetota bacterium | reverse complement strand
GAAGTCGAGGTGATTCTCCTTGCGCGACCCGAAGCCATGGAGCACGACGACCCCCGGGCGCCCGGTGACTGCCACCGGGGGTGCGGGGGCCACCAGCAGCACGCTCAGCTCCAGGCCGTCGCGGGAGGGGATCGTCACGTGCTCAGGGGGCGTGGCCATGGCGCGCGAGACTACCCCGCATTGCTACTGTCCCCCGGCTTATGCAGCCGCTTTCACAGGTTCTTCCGCCGTCGGCCCGCACGACGCCGGAGGGCCATCTCTCCGTCGGCGGGTGCGACGTGGTCGCGCTCGCCGAGGAGTTCGGGACCCCTCTCGTCATCTATGACGGCGGGCTCCTGCGCGACACCATGCGCCGATACGTATCGGCCTTCCGCGCGCATGACGCCCAGGCCGAGGTGATCTACGCCAGCAAGGCCTTCTGGGCCCAGGCGTTGCTGCGCATGGCGCACGAGGAGGGGCTGCGCGTGGACGTCGCCTCGGGCGGCGAGCTGTTCATGGCACTTCACGCGGGCTTTCCGGCCGAGAAGATCGTGATGCACGGCAACGCCAAGGACGCCCGCGAGCTTGGCGAGGCGCTCGACGCCATGGTGGGCCTCGTGGTGGTGGACGGCCTCGACGAGATCGCCCTGCTCGACCGCCTGGCCGGCGAGCGCGGGCGCACGCAGGACGTGCTCGTGCGCGTGACCCCGGGCGTCAAGCCGTCGACCCACCAGTACATCTCCACCGGTCAGATCGACAGCAAGTTCGGCTTCTCGCTGGAGGGCGGCCTGGCCGCCGCCGCGGTGGCCGCATGCCGCTCCGCCGCGAACATCAACCTCGTGGGGCTGCACTGCCACATCGGGTCACAGATCTTCGAGATCGGCGCCTACCGCCTGGCCGCCCAGCTGCTGGCCGCCTTCGTGAAGGAACAGGGCGGGGACGACCTGACGGTCATGGACATGGGCGGGGGCCTCGGCATCGCCTATACCCGCGACGACGAGCCGCCCTCGGTGGAGGCCTTCGCCGACATGGTGATGGACTCCGTGTCAGAGGAGTGGGACGCCGCGGGCCTTCCGCGCCCCCGCGTGATGGTGGAGCCCGGCCGCAGCATCGTGGGCCGCGCCGGCATCACCGTGTACCGCGTGACCGGCACCAAGGACATCCCCGGCGTGCGCCGCTACGCGGCGGTGGACGGCGGCATGAGCGACCTCATGCGCCCCATGCTCTACGGGGCGGTGTACGAGGCGCTGCTGCCCGAGCGCCCTGAGGCCGAGGCCACCGAGGTGCTTCGCCTGGTGGGCAAGCACTGCGAGAGCGGCGACGTGCTCATCCAGGAGGCCGACCTTCCGCCCATCGGGCCGGGCGACCTGGTGTGCCTTCCCGCCACCGGCGCCTACGGTGTGGCCATGGCCAGCAACTACAACGGCGTCACGCGCCCCGCGGTGGTGTTCGTCGACAACGGCGAGGCCACGCTGGTGGTGCGCCGCGAGACCTACGCCGAGCTGGTGGCGAGGGACCTGTGAGCGACGTCATCCGCATCGGCATGCTGGGCTGCGGCACGGTGGGGCAGGGGGTGCTGCGCATCCTCCATGAGACCGCCGGCACGATCGAGCGCGCCACCGGTCACCGCATCGAGGTGGTGAAGGTGCTGGTGCGCGACCTGCAGGCCGATCGCCCGGGCGTCGACCCGTCGGTGCTCACCACCGACCCCGAGGAGATCCTCGGCGACGACTCCATCGACATCATCATCGAGGTGATGGGCGGGGTGGATCCCACCCATGACTGGCTGCTGCGCGCGCTGGGCCATGGCACCTCGGTGGTCACCGCCAACAAGCAGCTGCTCGCCCGCCACGGCCCCGAGCTGCTGGCCGCCGCCGAGGAGGGCGGCAGCGAGATCCGCTTCGAGGCGTCGGTGTGCGCGGCGATCCCGGTCATCAAGGTGCTGCGCGAGAGCCTGCTCGCCGCCGAGATCGACTCGGTGATGGGCATCGAGAATGGCACCACCAACTACCTCCTCCGCGAGATGCGGGGCAGCGGGATGTCGTATTCGGATGCCCTCGCGCAGGCGCAGGACCTGGGTTACGCCGAGGCCGACCCCACCGAGGATGTCGGCGGCGCGGATGCCGCGGCCAAGATGGCGATCCTGTGCTCGATCGCCTTCCACACCCGGGTGCTGATCGACGACGTGCCCTACTCGGGCATCGATTCGCTGCAGTCGGAGGACGTGGACATCGCATCCGAGCTCGGCTTCGTGATGAAGCTGCTCGGCGTGGCCCGCCTGGTGGATGATGCGGTGTCGGTGCGGGTGCACCCCGCGCTCGTGCCGGCCGACCACCCGCTGGCGGCCATCGGCGGCGCCGACAACGCCGTGCTGCTCGAGAGCAGCATGGTGCGGCAGATCATGCTGGTGGGCCCCGGCGCCGGCGGCACCGAGACCGCCTCGGCCGTGGTGAGCGACGTGCTCTCGATCCTGGGCAGCCGCCCAGGCTCGTTCCTGGGTGGCGCGCTCGCTGACGCCGGGCGCCCCATGGCTGCCGACGACGCCCTCGAGAGCGCCTTCTACGTGCGCCTCGAGGTGGCCGATGAGCCGGGCGTGCTCGCCCGCGTGTCTTCGGTGCTCGGCGAGAGCGGCGTGTCGATCCTCACCGTGCTGCAGCGCGGCGAGGGCGACAGCGCGCGCCTCGTGATGATCCTGCACCGCAGCCCCGAGGCGCAGGTGGCCGAGGCCATCGGCCGCCTCGCCGAGATGCCGGAGGTCACCGCCCCGCCGGTGCTCATCGCGGTGGTCGGGAGCGGCGAGGCCCCGCGATGACCTCGTCGGCCCTGCGCGGCACGCCGCTCATCGAGCGCTACCGCGAGTTCCTCCCCATGACCGACG
>SXZC01000113.1 GCA_005788075.1 Actinomycetota bacterium | reverse complement strand
TCAGGCCAGCAGGGGTGATGCCGCCCGGGACGCCGCGATGGCCTCCCCCACCGCCACGGCGGCGGCTTCCTGGCCAGACAGGTCGGGCGCGACATCCTCCGATGTCCATCCGCTGGCCGGATCCCCGCACGATGCCGCGCGGGCGATGGCATCCCAACGCGCGGGCAGGTCGTCGGGCAGCGTGGTGTCGGCCATGCGGGCCATCAACATCGCCCACGCGCGCGGCGGCGCGTTGCAGGGGTCATATCCGCCCCCTGCCAGGGCCACCCACCGGCCGCCGCAGCATTCGTCGGCGAGGCCGGCCAGGGCATCCCACAGCTCGGGGTACACGGCCATCGTCGTGCGCATGTGCGACAGGGGATCCGCGTGGTGGTGATCCACGCCGCACTGGGTGACCAGCACGTCGGGGGCGAACGCCCGCACGGTCGGCACCACCACCTCCGCCATCGCCCGGCGATAGGCGTCGTCCCCGGCCTCAGGCGGCAGTGCGAGGTTCAGGGCCGATCCCTCCGCGCCCGGCCCCCCGATCTCGTCGGGGAACCCGCTGTTCGGAAACAGGTAGCGCCCGCTCTCGTGCACCGACACCGTGAGCACGTCGGGGTCGTCCCAGAAGAAGCCCTGGGTGCCGTCGCCGTGGTGCACGTCGAGGTCGACGTATGCGATGCGGCGCACGCCGCATCCCTTGAGCGCCATGATGGCCACCGCGGTGTCGTTGTAGACGCCGAAGCCATTCATCTTGTGCGGTAGGCCGTGGTGCGCGCCGCCCGCCGGAACGATTGCGCGCAGGGCCTCCCCACTCCCCACCATCGTGCCCGCCAGCCACGCGGCGGCGGCGAGGCGCGCGGAGTCGTGGTGCATGTTCGGGTAGGGGTGCACGTCGGGGGTCACCCCCCACTGCCGGGCCTCCGGGGCGGCGGCGAGCACGGGCTTCGCGCTGAGCACCTGGATCGCCCTGATGAACGCGGGCGCGAACATCGTGGCCAGCTGTGCATTCGGCATCGGGCCCGGTGCGTCCACCACGCGCACGCCCTGGGCATCGAGCACGCCGGACTCCCGCGCGAGCGCCACCGCGAGCTGGTGCCTGCGGCGATCGGCCGGGTGGTCGGCGTAGTCCATGCCGAGCTCATCCGCATGCACCACGGCGAGGTGGATGGTCATGCCTCCCCCATCACCCGAGCATACGCCTGGCCTCCGGGCGGCCCGGCGGCGCTACGATCGGGCCATGGGAACCGAACGACGCCATGAGATCGAGGCCGCCATCGAGCGGCACCTCCGTGCAGCCGGCGAGCCGGTGCGCGAGGCCTTCCTCTACGAGCGCGTGAGCGCAGACGGGGTCGACGCATCGCCGGACGACTTCGTGGCGGTCCTGGTGCGCCTCGAGGTGGAGGGGCGCGTGCACATGGACCCCGTGCACGACGAGGTGCGCGACCCCGAGCCCTTCGCGCCCAGGTTCTGGCGCATCATCGAGTAGCCGGTGGCACCGGCTCGGTGAGCCGGATCACGAACAGGCGGTTCCAGAACGTCCCGGTCACGGCGACGTGGCCGGTCACGGGGTCGCGCGCGATGCCGTTCAGCACGTCGACGTCGTCCTGCACCCGCTTGCGCAGGGACGACAGGTCGAGCCACGCGCGCACCCGGCCGGACGCCGGATCGATCAGCGCGATGTCCTCCGACGGCCACACGTTCGCCCACAGCACCCCGCCAAGCATCTCGAGCTCGTTGATGCCGCTCACGGGCCGACCGGCGTCCCTCACGACCACCGACTTGGTCACCCGAAGGTCGGGCGTGCGCAGCCACCGGAGCCGGGGCGTGCCGTCGCTCGCGAGCAGGCTCCCCCCCTGCACGGTGAGCCCCCAGCCCTGGAAGGGGTAGGTCACCCGTGAGGCCGGTGCCAGGGTGGTCGGCGAGAACGAGAACGCCACCCCGTCGTAGAAGGTGAGGTGCCAGGCCGTGCCCCGGAACACCGTGACGCCCTCCGCCCAGAGTGGCAGCGGGATGACCCGGCGTTCGAGGACCCTCCCGGAGCGCGGGTCGACCTTTCGCACGGTGGACTCCACCGTGCCGCCGGGGCAGCACGCGCCGGTGGTCTCGATCAGGACGTCCCCGAAGCGCACGAGGCCTTGCGTGAACGCACCCGGATCATGCGGCCGGGTATCGACGAGGCGCCAGCCGATCGTGGGTGCTGCGGTGGCCACGGACGCGCCGACGAGGGCGATCGCGCCCACTGCGGCCGCGCTCGCGGCGATCACCCTTGGCAGGCGCTGTCCGGCTCTCTTCACGCCCGGATTATTCCCCGCCTGCGCGCCGGTGACATCGGGGGCGGGTGTACGGCGCCGAATCTTCGCGGGGGAAGCGCGCCAGACAGGATTCGAACCTGTGACCTTCGGTTTCGTAGACCGACGCTCTATCCGACTGAGCTACTGGCGCGTGCGCATCACTCGCGCGATGCGGCGGGCACCGTATCAGAGCGGGGACTGGCCGACGGGTCGACGCGCACCCGCACGATGCGCGATCCGTCCATCTCGAGCACCGTGAAGTCGAGTCCGTGCGTGGCCACGGTGTCCCCCACCTCGGGCACGCGCCCCATCGCGTGGAATACGGCGCCACCTACGGTGTTGAAGTCCTCATCATCGATGTCGGTGCCGAAGGCCTCGTTGAAGTCGTCGAGGGCGACCGAGCCGGCCACCAGGGCCTGCCCGCCGCCGGTGCGCACGATGTCGCGCTCCGGCACGTCGAACTCGTCCTCGATCTCCCCCATGACCTCCTCGATGAGGTCCTCGAGGGTCACCACGCCAGCCAGGGAGCCGTATTCGTCCACCACGACTGCCAGGTGGCTCTTCGTGCGCCGGAAGTCGCGCAGCAGGTCGTCGAGGTTCTTGGTCTCCGGCACCCGCTGGACGTCGCGCACGAGGTCCTGGATCCACATGTCGAGGTCACCGCCGGTGGCGGCCTCGAACAGCTGCCGGATGTGGATGACCCCGCGGATGTCGTCGTG
>SXZC01000112.1 GCA_005788075.1 Actinomycetota bacterium | reverse complement strand
GCTCGACCCGGCGCAGAACGCGACGTTCCGCGACCCCTACCTCGACCTGCCGCTCGACCTGTCGAAGGTGCTCTTCATCTGCACGGCCAACGTGCTCGACACCATCCCGCGGCCGCTGCTCGACCGCATGGAGCTCATCAGCCTGTCGGGCTACACCGACGACGACAAGGTGCACATCGCGCGGCAGTACCTGATTCCTCGCCAGCTCGAGGCCACCGGCGTGCCGGCCGACGCCGTGGACATCACCGACGCCGCGCTGCAGGTGGTGATCTCCGAGTACACCCGCGAGGCGGGCGTGCGCGGGCTCGAGCGGCGAATCGGCGCCCTGCTGCGCCGCGCCGCGCTGGACATCGCCGAGGGCCGGGAGGGAACCCGCGTGATCGGGCCAGACGAGGCGCGCGACATGCTCGGGCCCGAGCGCATGCACCCCGAGGCCCGGCGCCGCACGGCCGAGCCGGGGGTGGCCACCGGCCTGGCCGTCACCGGCGCGGGCGGCGACATCCTCTTCGTGGAGGCCAGCGTGATGCCGGGCAAGGGCGCCCTGGTCGTCACGGGTCAGCTGGGCGAGGTGATGCGGGAGTCGGTGCGCGCCGCGCTCACGTGCGTGCGCGCCCGCGCCGGCGAGTTCGGCCTGGACCTGCCCGAGGACTACTTCGGTGACCACGACATCCACGTGCACGTGCCCGCCGGGGCGATCCCCAAGGATGGCCCGTCGGCGGGCATCACCATCGCCACGGCCCTGGTGTCGGCGATCTCCGGCCGCACCGTGAGCGCCGACGTGGCGATGACCGGCGAGATCCCGCTCATGGGCCAGGTGCTGCCCATTGGCGGCGTGCGCGACAAGGTGCTGGCCGCGCTTCGCGCCGGCATCACCACGGTGATCATCCCGGCCGACAACGAGGACCAGCTCGAGGAGCTCTCCGACGAGGCGCGCGAGCAGGTGACCGTGGTGCTGGCCCGCGACATCTCCGACGTCATCCCGGTGGCGATCCCGGGTTGACCCCCGCGGCGCCGGTCGGCGCCGCCCCGCCCCTACGGAAGCGCTGAGAAGCCCGCCGCGCCGATGATGATGAGCACCGTCGCGAAGGCTGCGGCCGGGAAGACGGTGCCCCACTCCTTCGGGTGGCCGCTCCCCGCGCGGATCGCCTTGTAGGCCGTGACGAAGGCCATGTAGAAGCCGAACACCAGGAAGCACGCCGAGTAGGCGGCGAGCCCCCACGAGAGCACCACGGCCACGACGGCCAGCACGCCCCACGCCAGGTTGGCCAGCCCGACCTCGATCTGGAACGGATTGGTGGTGCCGCTGTCCCAGCCCATGCGCTCGGCGTCGCCGCGATGCAGGAGCGAGTGGCGCACGAACGAGAGGATCCCGGCCACGCCCACCGCGAACAGGCACCCCCAGCGCAGGTCCGGGTTGGGCTGGAATGCCGTGGAGAACGCGAGGCCGATGCCGAGGGCACCGAATGCGTAGGTAAGGCCCATGAGGAAGCCCGCGGCCTTCTTCTGGTTCATGAGGTGCTCCGGATATAGAGGTAGGGGTGCTCCCCGAATAGGGACGTGCGCGGCTTTTCGCCGCGCGGCGCCACAGCCCTGCCGACCTCGGCTACCGGGCAGGTACGCTGCGTGATCGTTCCCGCCAACACATCAATCAGCAGGAGTACCCATGGCTCTCGAGATCGGCACCGAGGCACCTGACTTCACGCTCGTCAGCACCGACGGCGAGGAGGTGACCCTGTCGCAGTTCCGCGGCACGCCGGTATACCTGAACTTCTTCCCGGCCGCGTTCTCGCCGGTCTGCGTGGACTGGTTCACGGGCATCGCCGGTGACGGGAGCCCCTACGAGGGCGCCGTGGTCATCGGCATCAGCGTCGACAACAAGTGGTCGCTCACCGCCTTCAAGCAGCAGATGAAGGCCAACGAGGTGCACTTCCTTGCCGACTTCCACCCCCGCGGCGAGGTCGCCAAGGCATACGACGTCTTCCTCGACCAGGCGGGCGTGTCCGGCCGCGCGACCTTCGTGATCGACGCCAACGGCATCATCGTGGACGTCGACCAGGTGGCCCCGCTCGAGACGCCCGACATGGACCGCCTCATCGCCTCGCTGGCCACCTGCAAGTCGTAGGCGCCGGATGTTCCTGCTGCTCGGCCGCTACCTGAAGCCGGTGGATGAGGTGGAGGTGCACCTCGACGCCCACCGCGCCTGGGTGCGCGAGCACGCAGAAGCGGGACGATTCATCGCCGCCGGCCGGGAGGTCCCCCTGCAGGGAGGCCTCCTGGTCGCGACGGGCGTCACACGCGATGAGGTGGACGCCATGATCGCCGCCGACCCTTACGTCACCGAGGGCGTCGCCGAGTACGACGTGCGCGAGTACGACGTGGTGCTCGCGGCACCGGGAGCCGAGGCCCTCCAAGCCTGACACGCGGCCCCCAGGGCCCGCTGGCACCGAGGGGGTTCCCGCATCGGGGTGGCGGGGATCGCAGCCGGGGATCCTGCATTTGCGGCCCCCGCAAATGCCAATCCCGCTTCGGCGAGTGCCCGCCACCCCGATGCGGGAACCCGTCCGATTCCGGAAACGGGGTTTACCCCTAGGCGCCGGTGTTGGCGAGCTGCCCGCAGGCAGCGGCGATGTCGGCGCCGCGTGAGCGCCGGAACGAAGGATGCAGCCCGGCCTCCTGGAGCGCCTCGGCGAACCCGCGGGCGCGATCGGGGGACGACCCGCGGTACGGACCGCTCGTGGCGTTGTACTCGATGAGGTTCACGTGGAAGCGCCCATCGCGAAGCTGCGTGGCGAGCCGTCGGGCGTCGGAGACCGAGTCGTTGATGCCGTCGAGCAGCAGGTACTCGATGAACACGCGGCGACCCGTGCGGTCGGCGTAGCGACGGCAGGCGGCGAGGACGTTGGCGATGGGCCAGCGGTTGTTGATGGGCATGAGCGCCGTGCGGGTGTCGTCGTCGGCGGCGTGGAGCGAGAGGGCGAGGCGCACGGGCACGTCGAAGGCGACCAGCTCCTCGATGCCGGGGACCCAGCCCGCGGTGGAGACGGCGATGGAGCGGGCCGAGATGCCGAGGCCGTCGGGCGAGTGCATCTCGCGGATGGCGCCGAAGACGGCGGGGGTGTTCTGCAGCGGCTCGCCCATGCCCATGAACACCACGTTGCTCAGGCGCGCATCGGCCTCGCGGGCAACGTCGGCGGCGAGGAACGCCTGGTCGGCGATCTCGCGGGCGGTGAGGTCGCGGCCCGGGCCCATCGCCCCGGTGGCGCAGAAGCGGCAGCCCAGGGCGCACCCGGCCTGGCTCGACACGCACAACGTGCGGCGGCCGCGCGCGTGCTTGATGAGCACGCTCTCGATCGCCAGCCCGTCGGCGGTGCGCAGGCGCCACTTGATGGTGCCGTCGCGGCTCTCGGCCACGGCGTCGGGGGTGACCGTCCAGAGCGGTGCGACCTCGGCGAGCCGCGCGCGGAGGTCCTTGGGCAGGGTGGTCACCTCATCCCAGTCGCGGGCGCCGGCGCGCCGGGCGTCGTCCACCTGCTTGAGGCGGTAGGCGGGCTCTCCCCACGACTTGAGGATGGATGCGATCGGGTCGGTCATGCGGCCGGGGAACCTATCGTGATCGGCTCGCGGTACGGAATGACCCGGGGGAACAGCCGGCGCCCGACGAGCACGATCCACGCGGCCAGCACGCAGGCGATGCAGCTGAACACGATGAGCGCGTTGGTGAGGCCGATGGCCTGCGACAGGTAGCCGAGGCCCACCGTGGGGATCGTGCCCGCGTACGCGCACATGTAGAGCGCCGACATCAGCTTGCCGCGCTCCTCGAGCGGCACGATCGTGCCGCAGATCACCGTGCCGCCCTGGAGGATCAGCCCGTTGACGAACCCGAGCAGCGCGGCGGCCACCACCACCAGCGCGGCGCTCCCCGCGAACGCCGCGGCGGCGATGAGCCAGGTGACCACGGCCGACACCGAGACCCCGATCATCACCGCCCTCCGGGGCTCGACGTTCCTGGTGAGGATCGGCGTGAGGCCGCCGAGGCCGAGCACGAGGAACCCGCAGAGCCCGGCGATGGCCACGTTGGTGGCGCCGAGCGTGTTGTAGAGGAAGAGCGGCACCAGCGAGAGCACGGTGCCCTCCATGAAGGACATGGTGAAGGCGGCGGGCCCGATGAAGCCCGCGAAGCCGAGGCCCTGCCCCTTGGGGATGCCCACGCGCATCTCGAACTTGTAGGGGCGCCGCGGCACTGTCTCGCGCGCGATCAGCACGCACGCGAGACCGACCACCATGAGCACCACGTGCACCTCGAACGGCCGGTGCAGCGGATTGCCCCAGTACTGGGCGATGAGCCCGCCCATGAGCGGCCCGAGGCCGAAGCCGATGCGGAAGGCCGCCCCGGCCGTCATCGATGCCAGGGCCTTGGCGCCCGGGCGGGCGTGGTCGATGACGAACGCCGTGCCCACGCCGAGGTACATGCCGATGGCCAGCCCCTGCAGCACGCGGCCCGCGAACAGCAGCGGGACCGAGTCGGTGAACGAGAACACCAGCGACGCGGCGGTCATCACGAGCATGGCCGGTATGGCGAGCCGCTTGCGCCCCAGGCGGTCGGCGGCGTTCCCGGCCAGCAGCATGGTGGGCACCACGGTGGCCGTGTAGGTGGCGAACAGCAGCATGAGCACGCCGTTCGACAGCTCATAGGTGCCCTGGTAGAGCGGCAGCAGCGGCGTGATGATGCTGGTGCCCATGGTGAACACCAGCAGGGCGACCAGCGCCAGGTACGACCCGCGCGTCATCGCGAGCCGCCGCCCCGGGGGTCTGGCCCGGTGCCCGTGCCCGACACGCGCGCCGCGATCGTGGCGCCGGGGCCGATCACGCGCGGCACGCGGAAGGCCGCGATGGCGCCGAGCGCCAGGATCACCGCGCCCACGAGCAGGGCGTTCCGCATGCCGTCCGACACGATCGCGCGAAGCGGGGCGCTCACCAGGCCGTCCTCGGCCGTGACGGTGGCGGGGATCGTCATTGCCACCACCGTGCTGAGCAGCGCGCCACCCAGCGCGCCACCCGAGTAGCGCGACACGTTGGGGAGCGACGACGCCACGCCCAGGCGGTCCTCGGGCACCTCGTGGATGACGGTCGTGGTCACCGGGGCCGTCGAGGTGGCGAGGCCCAGCGCCAGCAGCACCATGCCGGGCAGCACCGCGTAGTAGGCCTCGAAGCCGAATCCCCAGGCCAGCACGAGGGCGCCCGAGACGGCGAGGATGAGCGACACCCGCATCATGCGTTCGCTGCCCACGCGGGTGAGCAGGCGTCCCGACATCGGCGACCCCACCATGAACGAGAGCGCCACCGGGGTGATGGCCAGCGAGAGCATCACGTTGCTGTAGCCGAGCACGGCGGTGAAGTAGAACGGCAGCAGCAGGAGCGTGCCGAACATCGTGGCTCCCACGCAGAACCCGGCGATGTTGGGGTTGCGCACGGTGCGCAGGCGGAACAGGCCGAGGTCGACCATCGGGTCGGGCGCACGGGTCTCGCGCCACGCGAACAGCGCGAGGCCGAGCACGCCGAGCGCGGCCATGGCCAGGGTCTTGCCCGAGGTCCAGCCCCAGCTCGATGCGCTGGTGAGGGCCGTGAGCAGGGGGAACAACCCGAGCGCCGCGAGCCCGGCGCCGGCGAGGTCGAAGGGCCGCTTCGCGCCCGGCGGCTTCCTGTGCATCACGAGCGCGGCGCCGATCAGCACCAGGGCGCCCACCACCGGCGTGAACCAGAACACGCTGCGCCAGCCCCAGATGCCCACCAGCACGCCCGCGATGTTGAGCGACACCACCGGTGCCACGGTGATGATCGCCGTGAGCACCCCGATGGCCAGCCCGCGCTCATTCGGCGGGAAGAGGATCGTCGCGTACGAATAGGCGGTGGGCGCCATGGCCGACGCGCCCACGCCCTGGAGGATGCGGAACACCACCAGCGAGGGCTCGTTCCACGCCAGCGCGCACAGCACCGACGCCACCACCATCACGAGCACGCCGAGCACGAAGATGCGCCGTCGGCCGTAGAGATCGCCGGCGCGTCCCGCGATGGGCAACAGCACCGCCTGGGTCACCAGGAAGCCCGTCACCACCCAGCCGGCCGCCGAGATGTCGGCGTCGAAGTCGCGCGAGATGTCCGGCAGCGCGATGTTGACGATGCTGATGTTCAGCACCGAGAGCATCATCCCGCCCGCCACGACCGTCATGGCCATCCAGCGCCACCGCGGGCTCGCCCTCAGGCGAGCGCGGATCGCGCGCAGGCGCGCTGGCAGCAAGGTCTCCCGCACGTCGCCGAGGGTATACCCCGGGGGGGTCCGGGGGGCTAGCCTTCCCCGCCGTGGCGAGGAAGACCCGCAAGACCCCGAAGGCCATCCGCGTGGGCGATCGCGACCTGCTGTGGGACTACGCCCGGCTGGCGCGCATGTACGGCATCCAGCTGCTCGGGGTGTCGGTGGCGCTGGTGGTGGTCTCGATCATCCTCGAGGCGACGTCGGAGGACGGCTGGTCGTGGTGGTGGCTCGGCACGCTCATCGCGATGACGGGCATCACCGGCCTGGTGTTCTTCCCCATCCTGCGGGTGTGGCTGCGCAAGGGCGGCCTGCCGTCGATCCGCCTGCCCGACGCCCAACCCGCCGAGGGCCGGCGCATGCTCGCCGCCGCGCCCGGCGACTGGCGCAGCTTCGCCGCCATCGTGGCCATCCTGTTGTTCATCTCGGCGGGAGCCACCCTGCTGTTCCTGGTCGCGGTGCTCGGCCGCGGCGGCACCGCCGAGGGCGTGGTCATCGGCGTGCTCCTCGCCTGGGGCTTCGTCACCCTCGAGGACGCCCGGCGCATCGCGCGCACCCAGCTCGAGGAGAAGCGCATGTACTGGGCGGCCGCCCGCCGCCCCTGGGGCGCCGGCAACCGCCTGGTGTTCACCATCTCACGTGGTTGATCCAGAGCCGCCCGGCCTCTGCCTTTGGTCGTCGGGCGGGATGCTGCTGATGCGGGTTCGTCCGGGTTCCACCCCTTTCGGGGCGGCCGTGGCGCGGCGTGGTACCGTTTACCGGTATACGGAGGGGGGGTATAGGTGGGCGATGTGAACGAGGTGGTCATCATCGGCAGCGGGCCGGCCGGGCTCACGGCCGCGATCTATGCCGCGCGTGCCGGGCTCGAGCCGCTCGTGATCGAGGGGTACGGCGCCGGCGGGCAGCTGATGATCACCACCGACGTCGAGAACTACCCGGGATTCCCGGACGGCGTGCAGGGGCCGGAGATGATGCAGATGTTCCGGTCGCAGGCCGAGAGGTTCGGCACCCGGTTCGTCACGGCCGACGTCAGCCGCGTGGACTTCTCGGAGCGCCCCTTCCGCATATGGGTGGGAGGCGACGAGTACGTGGCCAACTCGGTCATCGTGTCAACGGGTGCCTCGGCGCGCTGGCTCGGCATCGAGGGCGAGACCCGCATGATGGGCCGTGGGGTAAGCGCGTGCGCCACCTGCGACGGCTTCTTCTTCAAGGACAAGCCGGTTGTCGTGGTAGGCGGCGGCGACACCGCGATGGAGGAGGCCCTCTTCCTCACGCGCATGTGCGAGAGCGTCACCATCGTGCATCGGCGCGATGAGTTCCGCGCGTCGGCCATCATGGCCAAGCGCGTGCTCGAGAACCCGAAGATCACCGTGCGCTGGAACGCCGTGGTGGAGGACGTCGAGGGCGACACCGTGGTCACCGGCGTGAAGGTGCGCGATGTCGAGACCGGCGAGGAGGACGTCATCCCGGCCGCGGCGATGTTCGTGGCCATCGGCCACCAGCCCAACACGTCGCTCTTCGAGGGGCTCCTCGACATGGATGACGAGGGCTACCTGCGCACCACGCCGGGCGGCACCTACACCAACATCGAGGGCGTCTTCGCGTGCGGGGACGTGCAGGACACCGTGTACCGCCAGGCGGTCACCGCCGCGGGCAGCGGCTGCATGGCGGCGATCGACGCCGAGAGATGGCTCGAGGCCCAGGAGGCCGGAGCCGGGGACCACGCGGGCGCGAGCGCGTCCGCCGACTGACGAGGAGACGAGATGGGCGAGGTCATCGAGATCACCAGCGACACCTTCCAGGGGCTCGTGCTCGAGAGCGAGAAGCCGGTGGTGGTGGACTTCTGGGCGCCGTGGTGCGGCTCGTGCCGCATGATCGCCCCGGTGATCGACGAGATCGCCGCCGACCGCGAGGACATCGTGGTGGGCAAGGTCAACGTGGACGACGCGCCGGACATCGCGCAGCGCTACGGCATCCAGGGCATCCCGTTCATCGGGCTGTTCGAGAACGGCCAGCTGGTGCGCAACGCAGTGGGCGCCATGCCGCGCGCCGGCATCGAGCAGGCGCTCGGCCTGGGCGGCTGACGGCATGCCGACCTACGACCTCCGGTGCGGCGCGTGCGGCACCGGGTTCGAGGTGTTCCGGCAGGGCTTCCTGCGTGATGATGACCGCGCGTGCCCGTCGTGCGGGGAGCCCGCCGAGCAGCTGTTCACGGGGTTCGTGGCGGCGCGGTCGAGCACCCAGATGGCCGGCGCCGTGGCGAGCGGCACCTCAGCTGCTCCCGCCCCTTCATCTGGGGGATGCGGGCACGGCGGCTGCGGCTGCGGGGGCCACTAGGCCGTGGCCACCACCGCATCCACCCCGCCCACGCGCGAGCAGATCATGGTGCGCCTGCGGCGCGCCGAGGGCCAGCTGCGGGGCGTGCAGCGCATGCTCGACGAGGACGCCGCCTGCGAGGACGTCCTCGTTCAGCTCGCGGCGGTGACCGCCGCGCTCGACCAGGTGGGGCTGCACCTCATCGGCGAGCGCCTGCGCCAGTGCCAGCAGGCCGACGGCACCATGTGCTCGCAGGAGCTCGAGCAGGGGCTCGCCACCCTGCTACGCCACACGCGGCTTTCCCGGTAGCCACGGCGCCACGCGCTGCAGGACGCGCCGCAGGGCGAACACGGCGAGCTCGCCGATGAAGGCCAGCACGCCGATCACTCCCGCATGTCCCTGGTCCGGCCCGGTGAAGCGCACCATCAGCCCGGCATAGAGCAGCGCCGCCACGAAGATCCAGGCAGCGTTCGGGAGTCGCTCGAGCGAGGTGCCGGCCAGGGCGGCGCCACCGAGCCACGCGGTGGCGAGCACCGCGCCCTGGCTGCCGAGGCCCGGCGACGCCGCGATACCGGATGACACCGCGAGCGCGGGAATGCCCACGCATGCCACGTAATGGAGGCGCGTGCGGTTGTAGAGCGTCCACGTGACGAGGGCGCCCGCCACGCCCACCGGGACGACCGTCCAGGTGGGCAGCCCCGCGGTCGGTGGGAGCAGCGCCACGTTGCCGGCGCCGTCGAGGAAATCGGCGATCTGGTAGGCGATCGCCGAGCTCGCGAAGGCCATGAGCCCGATGCGCCCCCCGAAGCCGGGCATGATGGACGGGCCGATCATGCTCCACAGGAGCCCGGCGATCGCGCCGGAGAGCGCCGCCCAGTACCACGGAACGGTGATGCTCGGGCCGATGAGCCCCACGAACGCCCCGGCGAATGCCGCGCGGGCCGCGCGGGCATCCACCACGCCCAACGGCTGCGCGGCGAGCCCGACGGTCACCAGCACAACCGATGCCGCGGCCACGGGCTGCACCCCGAGGTCGCGGGACATGAAGAACGTGGCGAGGGTCGATGTGAGGCCGGACGCCACGTCGACGAAGCGCGGGTGCGCCGCCGGCCGCGACGACCTCACCGCGAGGTAGATGCCCGCCAGCCCGAAGGCGCCCAGCACCACGACGCCCACGCGAAGGCTGATGTCCGACGCGAGCGCGAAGGACGTCACGTACACGACGGTGGCCGCCACGACCATCATCGCGGCGAGGACATAGGTGAGCGCGTTCAACCTCACGCGGGCGTACTCCGCGCGCGGCGCGCGATCGTCCGGGTCGCGCGCGGCGTGAGCCATGCGCCCACCCGGATGGCGCCCATGGCGATGAACACCGCGATCGTCCCGGTGGCGCCGATCACGCCCACGTGCCCCGTGAGCGGTCCCTCGAAGTGGAGCATGTATGAGCCATACATGAGCCCCGCCACCGTCACCCATGCGGCATTGGGAAGCCGCGCAGGCGTGGACAGGCCCACCATCGTGCCCCCGAACCAGGCGGTCGAGAGCACCGGCGCGAGCGCTCCCATGTCCGCCATGTAGATGCCCCCGCACACGAGCAGCGAGGTGATGCCCGACGCCAGCGCGAAGTCCCATCCGCGCCGCTGTATGAGCAGCCAGGTGAGCACCGCGGCCACGCCGCCGATGGGGATCATCGCCATGTGTGCCATGCCCTGCACCTCGGGCACGAGCACCGCCTGGTGCTCGTAGCCCAGGGCCGATGCCAGCCAGTAGATGGCCGACGACCCCATGAATGCGACGAGGCCGAGGCGCCCGCCCACGCCCGGAAGCACGTAAGGGCCGATGATCGACCAGAGGAGCCCGGCGAGCGCCCCCGCCAGCACGACCCAGCCGGAGGGCACCGTGATGCTGGGGGCGAGGAGGCCCACGAACGCGCCCACGTAGGCGGCGCCCTCCGCCCGGGCATCCATCGGACCGCGGGGGGCGACCATCATCCCGATCACGATCGCGACGATCGAGACCGTGACCAGTGCCGGGATGCCCATCTCGCGGCAGAGCAGCAGCGAGAACGTCGTCGCGGCCGCGCCGGCGGCGATGTCGGCCACCCGCGGGCGCGGCACGGATACCGAGTCGCTCACCGCCACCGCCGCGCCGATGACCGCGAGGAACACCGCGATGATGACCACGGCGAGCGGCAGCGGTTCCGCGCCCAGCACGAAGGCGAAGACGTACATCGCCACGAGCGCCGCCAACGTGAGGGCCGCGAGGGCGTAGGTCCAGAGGGTGCGCCTCACCCGGTGATGATCTCAGGAATCGCCGCGAGGGTGGTGATCACATCCGGACCGCGTTCGGCGGCGGCGCGGTCGAGCAGCAGGGCCCTGAGGCCGGCGGCGCGGGCGCCGTCGTAGTCCTCCGCGCGCCGGTCGCCCACGTGCAGGGCACGCGAGGGATGCACGCCGGCCGCGGAGGTGGCATGCAGGAAGATCGCCGGGTCGGGCTTGGCCGCCCCCACGGGCGCGCTCACGGCGATCACGGCGAAGCGGTCGGCCACCCCGAGGGCGGCGAGGTGGTCGGGCAGCGCGCAATCCCAGTTGCTCACCACGCCGAGCCGGATACCTCGCGCCTCGAGGGCATCCATGGCACCGAGGGCGTCGTCGTGCAGCCGGAACCTCAGCGATGCCACGAGCATGCGCGTGGCCTCCGGGGCGGGCGGCGCGCCCGGCCCGAGGGCATCCGCGAGCACCTCGCCGCACTCCGCGCGCAGGTCATCGAGGCCCGCGCGATCGCGCGCCACGTGCATGCGCGAGCGGTAGTGGGCGATCTCGCGGGCAAGGGCCTCCTCCACGGCGCGCGCGCTGAATGCGTATCCCTCCGCGGCCAGCCGGCCCCGCAGCACCGGGGCGGGAGGGTCCATCGCCACGAGGGTGCCGAAGGCGTCGAGGAGCACGAGATCGGGCGGTGAGGGCGCCATTGCAGGGCAGGGTAAGGGGCAACCGGGGCGAAGGGTCCGCTTGCGGGGCGGTCCTATACTCGGCGGCCGTGCCCGCTGCTGCCGCCATGACGACCCACTCCGCAAAGCGCCCGTCCCGCATGCCCCGATCGGCGCGCATCGCCCTCATCGCCGCAGGCGTGGTGGTGGTCGCGTGGATCCCGTCGTTCATCGCCACCGCCTACGCGGAGGAGCCGGCGTCGGACTACCTGGCGAATCCCGCCGAGGGGTGGGCGTTCCTCTGGGAGGCCGTCACGGCCTCGCGCAACCCGCGCCTCGGCACCGCCGATGCCGCGATGGAGCAGGCATCGCAGGTGTGGGCCGGGGCGCCCGCGGTGGCTTCGGATGTATCGCTGAAGACGATCCCCGATGAATGGGCGGTGCCCGTGCCCGCAGGCGGCACCGCGCCCGCGCCCGCGCGCGCCGAGGCCCGGCCCGATGACGAGCTCAACTGGGTGGTGTCCGGACGGGTGATGGGCGGTCCCGAGCAGGTGATCGGCCTGCTCGACTACCGCACGGGCCGCGTGGAGTGGGACATCCGCCCGCTCGCCGGAGCCGCCCGATGAAGATCAACCGCCTCCGGCGACGGCGCGAGAACCGGGCGCGCCACGGCCGCATCGGCCTCGGCAGGGTCATCCTCATGGCGCTGCTCGTGCTGGGCACGGTGCTGGGGGTGGCTCTCGCCACCAGCTACCAGTCGGTCACGGCCGACCTGCCCGACATCGACGAGATGCAGCCGGTTGGCCTCGGCCAGAACTCGCGCATCTACGACCGCAACGGCAAGCTGCTCGGCTACATCGCGGGGGTCACGAACCGCACGGAGATCCCCCTCTCGCGCATCCCCCTCAGCCTGCGCGAGGCCACCGTGGCCATCGAGGACAAGCGCTTCTACGAGCATGACGGCGTCGACTGGGTGCGCATCGTCGGCGCCGCGGTGCGCAACGCCATGGACAGCGATGGCCTCCGCCAGGGCGGAAGCACCATCACCATGCAGCTGGTCAAGAACCTCTACGACCCCGACGCGCCGCGCGACTTCGGCCAGAAGATCAAGGAGGCGCACCTCGCGCAGGAGGTCGAGAGCCGGTTCACCAAGGACCAGATCCTCGCGAAGTACCTGAACGGCGTGTTCTACGGCCAGAACTCCGTGGGCGTCCAGGCGGCGTCCCTCACCTACTTCGACAAGCCGGTGTGGGCGATCAACCTCCCGCAGGCCGCCCTGCTGGCGGGCCTGCCGCAGGCCCCCTCGGCGTACAACCCCTTCGTCAACCCGAAGGACGCCACGGCCCGTCGCAACGTGGTGCTGCAGGAGATGGCCAATCAGGGCTACATCACGCAGGCCGAGGCCAACGAGGCCAAGGCCTCCGGCCTGCAGCTGAAGAAGGGCAAGACCTACGAGCGCAAGCGCGAGGGCTACTTCTTCGACTACGTGCGGCAGGAGCTCATCGACCGCTACGGCGAGCAGCGCGTGCAGAACGGCGGCCTCGCCGTGCGCACCACCATCGACCCCAAGCTGCAGCGCGCAGCCGAGCAGGCCATCGCGAGCAACCTCGGACAGGTGGGCGACCCCGCGGCCGCCGTGGTGCTCATCGATGCGCGCACGGGCTACATCCGCGCCATGGCCACGAGCCGCGAGTACGGCAAGGACAGCCAGTTCAACTACGCCGCGCAGGCGCGCCGCCAGCCCGGGTCGACCTTCAAGACCTTCGTGCTCACGCGCGCCATCGCGGACGGCATCAACCCCTACTCCACGGTCTACGACAGCCGGCCCATCGACATCGATGACCCCAAGTGGGGGCCGATCGAGGTGGCCACGTACTCCAACTCGTACCGTGGCGCGACGCCGATCTCGCAGGCCACGCTGGCGTCGGACAACAGCGTGTACATCCAGATGACGCTCGACGTCGGCCCCGAGCGCGTGGTGAAGATGGCCAAGGACATGGGCGTGCAGAGCGAGCTGCCCGAGGTGCCGTCGATCGGCCTCGGCTCGGGCGAGGTGACCCCGCTCGAGATGGCCGCGGCCTACGCCCCGCTGGCGAACGGCGGGTTCCGCGTGAAGCCCATCGCCATGACCGACCTCGGCAAGGGCGTGCCCAAGGGCGACCTCGCCACGCCGAAGCGCACCCGGGTGTTCCAGGACGGCGTGGCCTACGAGGTCACCCGCATCCTGCGCGACAACGTGACCAGCGGCACCGGGACGGCGGCCAACATCGCGCCGAACGTCGCGGGCAAGACCGGCACCACCGACGACTACACCGACGCCTGGTTCGTGGGCTACACGCCGCGCTACGTGTGCGCCGTGTGGGTGGGCTACCCGAACGACGACGGCGTGCGGCGCTCGATGACGAGCGTGCACGGCATCACCGTCGCCGGCGGCACCTTCCCCGCGCAGATCTGGGGCGACTTCATGGAGATCGCGGCGAAGAACGACGACGGCCTGGAGTTCCCCCTGCCGAAGAACCCGGTCGAGTGGTCGGCCTTCTCATCCGACTTCACCGAGTCGGCCGGCTCCTACATGGTGAGCTCGGCGAAGAGCACCAGCACCGCCAAGACCACCACGACAAAGACCACCACCAAGCCGGGCACCACCACGAACGTGCCGCGGCCCGCGCCGACCACGGGCCCGACCACCGTCACCCCGGCTCCCGCACCGGCCCCGGCACCTGCGCCGGCTCCAACTCCTGCCCCGGCACCTGCGCCGGCTCCCGCTCCTGCCCCGGCACCTGCGCCGCCGCCGACGCCGACACCTCCGCCGACGACGCCCACCACCCCCTAGGGGGCTTCCGCCGCCTCGTCCGCCGGCAGGTCGCCGGGCCGCGGGGTCATCAGGAGGATCCCCGACATCCCGGCAAGGGCGGCAACCGCGAGGCACGCCCAGGCCGCGGGCAGCACGTTCACCGCCCACTCACCCGCGAGGGTGGCCTCGGGAAGCCCCGCGCGCTCAGCCACCACCTCCACGCGCGGGGAGAGGGCCACGAGCGCCGACCACGCCACGCCGAGCACCGCCCAGAGGATCGCCAACCCCCCGATCACGCGCGCACCCCGGGTTCCCGGGGGCATCGACCACCACACGGCGAGCACGCCGGTCACCACCAGCGCCACGCCGATGACCGGCAGGATCCACGAGGCGCCGCCGGCGCCGTAGCCGGTGAGCGATGCGCTGCCGGTGGGAAGCGACGCGCCGTACCAGGGCAGCGCCGGCAGGGCCATCATCAGCACGCCGCACGCCACGATGGCGATGCCGATCGCCCGGGTGCGACCGCTCATGGCGTGGCACCCGGCGCGCGACGGAACACCATGACGCCGTCGCGCTCGTAGACCAGGCGGAAGTCCGGGCGCGACAGCAGCTCGTCGAGGGCCAGCTGGAAGCCCAGCGGGTCGAGGCGGTCGAGCATGTTCGGGCGCGTGCGATCCACCATGACCCACTCCGCATCGCGGATGACCGGGAACACCATCACCCGGCGACGTGCCGAGAGGTGACCACCGGCATTGTTGCCCACCGACACCACCGCGTCGTCGGGGATCAGCGCGGCGCCCTCGGCGAGCGCCAGGGAATGAGCCATGGGCTGGTACTGATCGATGCGCGATGGCGTGGCGCGCGACAGCGGGCCCCCGAATGGCACGGGTCCCGTGATGAGGGTGCCGAGCAGGCCCGCCGCGACGAGCACGACCGCCACGGCGCCGGCCGGCCTGAGCATGCGCGCGAGCCAGTCCGGGCGCGTGCGGCGACGAAGGCCCGCGAGGCCGAGGATCGCCGCGGCGATGAGGAACGGGCTCACCACCGCTGCGTAGTGGAACTCGATCGAGTAGTTCGGCCACCAGTCGGCCAGCATGTTGAGCAGCAGGTCGGGCAGGGCCGCGGCCGCGAGAAGCGGGGCGAAGAGCGGCAGCAGCAGCAGTGGCAGCAGCAGCGCGAGCAGATACGACAGCCGCGACCAGCCGCCGACGGTGGTGATCACCTCGAGCGGGTTGGTGAGGGCGCCCACCAGGGCCTCGGATGGCGTGTCGCCGAAGCGCCCGAAGCGCCGCTCGAACGGCTCCGGTAGCCCGCTGCCCATCGACGGGATGATCACCAGCACGCACAGGGCGGTCCACGCCACGGACACCACCGACACGATGGCCCCCGTGATGTACCGCCGCTGGCGCACGATGATCCAGATGCCGAGGATCGCCATGGCGAGGCCCACCTGCTCCTTGCCCAGCAGCGCCAGGCCCACGGAGATGCCCAGCACCCAGTCGCGCCGGGCCTCCGCCGCCCAGATGGCCAGCATGATCAGCGGCGCCGCCAGCGTGACCGCGTGCAGGTCGGTGACCACGGCCCACTGCAGCGGGGCATAGAGCAGCCAGGCCACGGCGGCCGCGACGGCCAGGCGGTCGTCGCCCAGCCACCTGCGCCCGAGCAGGAAGGCCGGGATCGCCCCCGCGGCCACGGCGACCGACTGGGCCACGAGCAGCGGCACGGCCGAGTCGGTGACCCACTGGAAGGGCACGAGCACGAGCAGCAGGGGATCCACGTGCGATCCCAGCCGTGACACCTGGTCGCCCGCCGCGTTGGTGGCCATGAGCACGTCGCCATGGGCGGTGTTCCAGATGGCCTGCACCATGTTCCCGAGGTCGAACCGGCCGGTCCACCAGGCGTCGTGGCGCGCGACCGAGAGGTACGAGAACAGCGCGGCCCAGATGGCCGAGAGCAGCAGCACCAGCGTGAGTGGAAGGTCGCGCACGAGCTTCCACTCACGCCACCCGGGCGAGCGCCCGCCACCCGGGCCGCCGGTGGGCGGTGCGATGCTCATGGGCTGCCCCGCCTGCGCCCGGCCGCGGCGGCGAGGGCCACGAACACCAGCTCCACGGCGATGAGGAACAGCCGCGAGCTCACGCTGAGGGCCACGGCCACCCCGCCGGGCACCTGGCGCGCGAGCACGAGGGCCAGGATGGCATCGCGCACGCCGAGTCCCGACGGCACGATGAACACCAGCATCGACACCACGAAGGCGAGCAGGAATCCCGAGGCCACGCCCACGGGATCACCCACGTCCGGGCCGCCGATGCCGCGCATGAAGGCCCACACGGCGAAGCCCAGCAGCGCCGAGGTGACCAGGTACCAGCCGATCATCAGCACCACGCGGCCGAAGGGCAGCAGCACGCCGAGGGGCTCGCGCCGCACGCGCCGGAGCGCCCACGACGACAGCGGCCCGAACACCCGCGGGTGCAGCAGGGCCGCCGACAGCGGCACGGCCAGCACCAGCCAGGCCGCGGGCCCCACGGCGCTGCCCGACCCGATCTCGAGTAGCGCCACCACGGCCAGCAGCGACGCCGCCACGAGGGCGATCACCTGCTCGTAGGTGGTGGCCGCCACGGTCACGCGCTTCGGCACCCCGTGCGCCTCGGCCATCACGGCGCGACCGACGACCATCAGCACGTTGCCCGGCACGTACCGGCCCAACAGCGACCGGGCCCAGGCGGACACCGTGGCCAGCACCGGCGGGGCGGGGCGGTGCAGGCCACCGAGGATCGCCTCGTAGGCCAGCGCGGACAGCGTGAGCGACGCCAGGGCCAGCACCACCGAGAGCATCAGCCACCCCGCCGACGGCTGCCAGTCGAACGAGGTCACCACGTCCCAGGCATCGATCACCGTCCAGGCGAGAAGGGCGATGATCACCAGCCCGGCCGCGAGGCCGCCCCACCTCACCCATGCGCGGCGGTTCCTCACGCCCGCACGCTCCGCGCCGCCCTGCGCGCCTCGATCGCCTGCACCAGCGGCGCGGCCGCCCGCTCAGGCGTGCCCGTGCGCTCATAGGTGTCCCGCGCCGCGGCGCCGAGGCGATCGCGGGCATCGGCATCGGCCGCCATCGATATGAGGGCGGCGGCAAGGGCCGCCGGCTCGCCGGGCGGCACCAGCACGGCGTCCCTGCCGTGCTGCAGCACCTCGCGGATTCCCGGGGTGTCGGCGGTGATCACCGGGCGGCCGGCGGCCATTGCCTGGAACACCTTGTTGGGCACCACGCGCGAGGCCTTGTCGCTGCGCCCGAAGATGCCCAGCACCACCCCGCACGCGGAAACCTCGTCGCGCAGGCGCTCGTATGGCACCCACGGAACGTGCTCGAGCGCCGCGGGGGGATCCCTGCGCAGCTCGCCGGCGAGCCAGTCGTCCAGCTGGCCCTCGCCCACGAGCCGGATCGGCGGGGTGCCGGGGATGCGCGCGGCATCGAGGATGACGTCGAGCCCGTGCATCGGCGAGAGCTTGCCGTACCAGAGCGCATGGCACGCACCCCGCGGCACGGGGGTCGGGGGGAAGGCATCCGGTTCCGCGCCCACCGGCGCCACCACGATCGAATCGCGGCGCACGCCGAAGCGCCGCACGAGGAACTCACCGTTCGCGGCGGTGTCCACGAGCACGATGTCGGCGAGGGCAAGCGCGGTGCGATCGGCCGCGGCGAGGGCCCGCGTGGCGGCCACCCCGGTGCGCCCGCGGTCATCGCCCAGGGTGTCGGCCAGCGACACCATCATGTCCACCACCAGGGGGGCGCGACGGGCGCGTGACACCACCCATGCGGGCACCACGTCGGGCTGGGCGGGGTAGCCCGCCACCACGGCGTCCACGGGCCCGGATAAGCGGGGCTCGGTCACCGCCAGCCCGGCCCATGCGCCAGCCCACGACGTCCCGGCGCCCGCCAGGCGCCCGGCCGACAGGAAGCCACCGGCCTTGTGGCGCGTGCGCTCCCACACCGGACGGTGGTGCTCGGTCACCCGCGCGCCGTGGGCGCGCAGGCCATCCACGAGCACCCGCGTGCGGGGATAGGAGCGCTCGTAGGTGCCGACCCACTCGACGTGAAGCGGGCGGCTCACCCCTCGATGACGCGCTCGATGCGCGAGGCGGCCTCGTCCTCCTCGGATCGCATGCGCCCGCGCTGGATGAGCTCGCTCACCAGGCCGATGGTGAACAGCTGGATGCCCACCACGATGAGCAGCACGCCGAGGATGAGCAGCGGCCGGCCCCCGATGGCCTCGCCGAGCAGCTTGACGATGGTGAGGTAGATCGAGATGCCCACGCCCGCGAGGAACAGCAGCAGGCCGAGGCCGCCGAAGAAGTGCATGGGACGGTGGCGGTAGCGCCCGACGAACGAGATCGTGATGAGGTCGAGGAGCCCGCGCAGGTAGCGCTCGAAGCCGTACTTCGACGAGCCGTGCCGGCGCGCCCGGTGGTTCACCGGCACCTCGGCCACCCGGAAGCCCTCCGACGCGGCGATGACCGGGATGAAGCGGTACATCTCGCCGGGGATCGCCAGCGCGCGCACCACGTCGATGCGATAGGCCTTGAAGCCGCAGTTGAGGTCGTGCAGCTCCACCCCGCTGGCCTTGCGCGCCACGCTGTTGAACACGCGCGATGGCATGGTCTTGTTCCAGGGGTCGTTGCGCTTCTGCTTCCACCCCGACACCAGGTCGGCGCCCTCGTCGAGCGCGGCGAGAAGCCGGGGGATCTCCGCGGGGTCGTCCTGCAGGTCGGCGTCGAGCGTGATCACCACGTCGCCGCGCGCCTCGCGGAAGCCGGCGGTGAGCGCGGCGCCCTTCCCGAAGTTGCTGCGCAGGCGCACCACGCGGATCGACTCATGATCGCGCGCGAGCTCCGCCAGCACCACGTCGCCGCCATCGCGCGATCCGTCGTCCACGAAGATCACCTCGAACGGCGCATCGATGCCCTGCATCACCGGGAGCAGCTCGGCGGCGAGCTCGGCCAGCGAGTCGCGCTCGTCGAACACCGGCACCACCACCGAGAGCATGCGCCAGCCGCCCATCAGGATCGCCCCCCGCCCACGGCGCCATCACGGGCCGCATCGCGCTTGCGCCCGCGGCGGGTGAGGGACGGCATCGGACGCCGACCGCGTCGCGCGAGGCGCTCATCCTCGGTGGGCACCGGGCGGTAGGGGCCCGCCGCCACGAGGCCGCGGCGCACGCGCGACATCACCAGCGAGCCCAGGCTCCAGACGGTCACGAGCACCGCCGACGCGAGGATGGGCCCGATGATTCCCCGCCCTCCCGCGACGGTGGTCTCGATCAGGTACCAGGCCGAGTAGGGAATGCCCCGGTCGATGCGGCCGGCGGCCCACCACACCAGCAGCACGGCGGGCGCAGCCGCCACGAGGCCCAGCCCCACCACCTGCCATGGCCGGGTGGCGCGGGTGGCAATGAGCGCGCAGTGGGCGGCGGGCAGGGCGATGAGCAGGGCGAACGGGCTCGCGAGCCACAGCAGCAGGCACACCACCCCGAGGGCGATCACCCCCGCGGCGGCGCGCGAGGCCACCTCGGCATCACGGCGCATGGCGCGGTGGCGCACGGCGACCCACGTGAGCACCGCCGCGCCCACCGAGAGCAGGATCGCCACCACCGCCGGCAGGTCGAAGGGCACGGCCTCCGCGAGCGGCGGCCACCCGCCGGCGACGCCCGCGAGCATGCCGGCGGTCACGAGCAGGTGGCCGATCAGCAGCGCGGCAACCACCGGCAGCAGGCGCCAGAGCAGCGCGGCCATGAAGGGCACGAGCCGCACCCCGGCGCGCCGCAGGCGCACGGCGAGGTCGATGGACGCCACGAGGATCGGCAGGGCCAGCAGCAGGATGACGATGCGGCTCATGATCGGGCGCAGCTCGCGCCCGTTGATCACCACCCCGGCGGCCGGGCCGGGAAGCGCGTCGGCCTGGTCGAGCGACGCCACCAGGGTCTCGGCCGTGCGCCCCGCATCGCCGAGGGAATCCTCCTTGGCCAGCGCCACGTTGCTCGTGAGGGGCGTCTGCGGGCGGGCGGCGAGAGATGCCGACGGGATGCCCGCGGCGATGTACGCCGACTGGTCGCCGGACGTCTGCGGCACGGCCATGCCGGCCATCTGCGGGAAAGGCCCGGGATAGCCCGCGAGCGGCGCATCTGCGCGCTGCGCCGCCTGCTCCGCGGCGGCGGCCATGGGGATCGACCGGCTGCCGTCCTGGGCGTCGTCCCACACGTGGATGCCATCGGTGGCGCCCGCCGGGTCGTCAAGCGAGAGGGCGGCGCTGATCGGCGTGGCCGAGAAGCGGCTCGCGAACCACCGGGCCCCGGCATTGCCCTGGGTGGATGCGCCGGTGGAGACCACGAATACGGGGCGGTTGCGCGCGACCGTGCCGAGCGACCGGGCGAGCTGCAGCAGCACCGCCGATCCGCTCTCGCCACCGCGCACGCCGGGGGGCGTGTCGCGCGGCGCCGAGATGATGAGGGCTCCCTGGGTGGACGATCCGCTGCGCGCCGGGAGCGCCACGAACACGTTCTCGGTCACCACGCGGCCGCCCGGGGTCATCACCGAGAAGCGCTGGCGCCGCACGGGCGTGGCGCCCGGCACGGCCTTCATCTGCTCGGCCATCCAGTTGGCCGACGTGACGTCGCCCGCGGTGCCCGGCACGCGCTCCGGGGCCACGGTGGCCATGTCCGCGGCGATGCCGCGCGCGGCCATCGCGTCGAAGGCAGGCGGCAGCGGCGGGTCGGGAGTGCCGCCGGGTGTTTCAAGCGTCAGCAGGGCAACGAGCAGCGCGAGGGCCGCCACGAGCCATGAGAGCCGGTAGAGGCGCCCGTTCAGCATGTGGGCGCAGTATCGCACCGGGGCCCCGGTCCCCGTGAAATCGGGGATTACAGTAAGGGCATGGAGGGCAGCCCGCTCATCCTGGTGTCAAACCGCGGTCCAGTCGGCTTCATCGACGATGGTGAGGGGGGCATGCGGGCGGTGCGATCGGGCGGCGGGCTCGTGACGGCCCTCACCGGGCTCATCGACCTGGTTCCCGCCCTCTGGATATCCGCCGCGATCGAGCCGGGCGACTTCGTCGTGGCCGAGCAGGCCGAGGGCCCGTTCCCCGTCCCCTCGGCGGGGCGCGACACCACGGGCCGCTTCGTGGTGATGCACCCCGACGTGTACGAGCGCTATTACAACGTGGTCGCCAACCCGATGCTGTGGTTCATCCAGCACTACCTCTGGGACCTCTCGAACGTGCCGGACATCCGGGACGAGGAGCTCCTGGCGTGGAGCGATGGCTACCTCGAGGCCAACGGCCTCTTCGCCGACGCCGTGGTGGATGCCCTCGCGGCGAACCCCGACGCCGTGGTGATGATCCACGACTACCACCTCTACACCGCGCCGGCGTCGGTTCGCGAGCGAGTGCCCGACGCCTTCCTGCACTTCTTCGTGCACATCCCATGGCCCCAGCCGGACTACTGGCGGGTGCTGCCGCCCCACATCCGCGACGCCATCATCGCCGGGCTTCTCTCGTGCGACGTCGTGGCGTTCCACACCCAGCGCTACGCGCGCAACTTCCTGCTCTCGTGCGAGGACCTCCTGGGCCTCGAGGTGGACTACGCGGCGCTCACCGTGCGGTACCGCGACCGCACCGTCGTCGTGCGCCACTACCCCATCTCCATCGACGCCGACGGGTTCACCGAGATGGCCACGTCCGAGCCGGTGGCCGCCGAGGAGGCCACCTTCCTTCGCAGGCGCCGCCGGCACCTCATCGCGCGCGTCGACCGCACCGACCTCTCGAAGAACATCCTGCGCGGCTTCACGGCGTTCGACGTCTTCCTCGACCGCCACCCCGAGTTCCGCGAGGACATCACGTTCTTCGCCATGCTGCAGCCCTCGCGCCAGGACGTGCCGGAGTACGTGGAGTACGTGGAGCGCATCACCGAGCTGGTGAGTCGCATCAACACGAAGCACGGCAACACCGACTGGATGCCCATCGACCTGCGCTTCGAGAGCAACCTGCCGCTGGCCGTCACGGCCTATAAGCACTTCGACGTGATGCTCGTGAACTCGATCTTCGACGGCATGAACCTCGTCGCGAAGGAGTCCATGCTGGTGAACGAGCGTGACGGCGTGCTGATCCTGTCCGAGAACGTCGGGGCGGTCGAGGAGATCGGGGCGTACTCCCTGGTGGTCAACCCCTTCGACGTCGAGGCGCAGGCTGAGGCGCTGCACCAGGCCCTCACCATGCCCCGCGCCGAGCGGCGCGCGCGCGGCGACGCCACCCGCCAGGTGATCAACGAGAACGACATCGCCCGGTGGCTGCAGGCACAGGTCGCGGACATCGAGCAGATCCGCGGGCGGGCCGTGCTCCCGCCCGAGGGCGGAGGATGACCGCCCGCGGGCGGCGTGGCCACGGACCGGGTCTCCACCCCCGCTCCCCGGGGCTCCGCTAGCCTCGTCGCCGCCATGGGTCGACCCGTCCGGATCCCGAAAGCGGTCGCGGTCCCATCCATCCACCGAGCCGGAGCAGAGCACGTGCAGCCGACCGACATGACGCCCCTCGCCGATTCCCCGCGTCCACGCGGCCGGGCCATCCGCGGCGCGGTGGTGGCCGGAGCGGTCGCGGCGGGGTGCCTGGCCATCACGGCCGGCAGCGCATCGGGCGCGGTGAACATCGGCGGTTGGGGCCAGATCCACGCCGACATGGGCGGGGGCGCCATCGCGTGGGCCGACGCCCAGCCCGCGAAGACCAAGACCTTCACCTACTGGCGGGTGGACGCCGCGCACGCCCGCGTGAGCGGCAACCGCATCACCGGTGACACCGAGCCCGTGGCGGTGCGCACGAGCGCCGGCCCGCTCACCGGCGTGGACATCCGCATGGCCGGCCCGCAGCGGGCATTCACGCTCACGGCCTCGGGCGATGCGTTCGCCGGGCCGGTGATCTGGTGCTGCACGGCCGAGGACCTCGAGGTGGTGGTGTCCAGCGACAGCGACGGCGCGGCCCCGCATCCCTTCGGGGCCGGCATGGACGGCACGCGGGTGCGGTGGATCGCCGGCGGGCCGGGCGGGGCGTTCCTCGGCTCGGGTGACGCGGTGGAGAACGCCGAGCGGGTCACGTCAGCGGCGATCCCCGGCAACCCCGGCCCCGGCCTGGCATCGATCGCCCGGGGCATCGCGGCGTGGGCCGACAGGGGCGGGTCGTCGATCCGCATCGGCGTCCCGTCCGACTCCGGCGTATCGGGAATCCGCGAGGTGGCGCAGGGCGGGCGCGTGGCGCAGGTGCGCGCCGTGCCGGGCTACGTGGTGTCCGTGGTGCGCGCGGGGGGATGGCGCGTGACGCGCACCGACGCCGCCACGGGAGCCGTCGCCGTGGTGTGGAAGGGCTCGGCCCGACCGCAGATCGGCGCGGGGGGCAGGGCCATCGCCATCGGCGCGGGGCGCGCGGTGCTCACGAGCCGCGGGGGCGCGGCGAGGAAGGTCGGCGACGCCAGGGGCCCGATCGCGGCGATCGCCACCGATGGATCGCGCGTGGCGGTGTTCGAGCGCGTGTCGCGCAAGGCGAAGGTCGGCAAGGCCACGAAGACGGTGCGCACCACCGCGGTGCGCATCGTGGGGAGGGTGCGATGAAGACCTGGCGCATGATCGCGGGAATCGCCGGCGTGGCCGTGGCGGCCGCCCTGGCCATGCCCGCCTCCGGGGCCCAGCTGGCCCTGCAGGACGACCAGCTGCACAACCTCTCGGGCCCGGCGCTCGACCAGAGGCTCGACCTGCTCAAGTCGACCGGCACCAAGGTGTCGCGCGTGGACATCATCTGGCGCTGGGTGGCCAAGACGCGCCCGGCGGAGCCCACCGACCCGGCCGACCCGGCCTACGACTGGTCACGCTACGACCAGATGCTCAAGGGCCTCATCGCGCGTGACATCACGCCGATGATCACCTTCTACTGGACGCCCGAGTGGGCGTCGCGCAGCGGCAAGTCGAACGCCGCGCCGCGCGTGGCCGACGCCGCGGCCTTCGCCACCGCCATCGCGCGCCGCTACAACGGCACGTGGCCCGACGGCTCGGGCGGCACGCTGCCGCTGGTCAAGCGCCTCGAGATCTGGAACGAGCCGAACATCGGCACCTTCTGGTCGCCGCAGTGCCGCAGGCAGGGCGGGCGCTACGTGATGGAGTCGGCCCGCCAGTACTCCGCGCTGGTGGCGGCCGCCTACCCCCAGATCAAGGCCGTGAGCCCGAGCTCGATCGTCACGGGCGGCGTCACCGGTCCCGTGGGCGGTTCGGTGTGCGAGAAGACGGACTCCTCGGTGGGCACGATCACCTTCGCCGAGGAGATGATCCGGCAGAAGGTGCCGATCGACGCCTGGAGCATGCACCTCTACCCGATCGGCTCGCCGCTGCAGGCGTACTTCGTGCCGTCGTGGAAGACCATCCCGCAGATCACGCGGCTGGTGGATAGGCTGAAGCCCGGCGCGCCCATCTACGTGACGGAGACCGGCTATCACACGTCGTACAACCGCTATCACCGCTACTTCGTCAGCGAGGCCCAGCAGGCCGCGTGGGTGGGCGAGACCATGCAGGCCGCCAAGCAGTACCCGCGCGTTGAGGTGGCCGTCTGGTTCAACCTCCAGGACAACCCGTTCTGGACCGGTGGACTGATGCGCATTAACGGCACGAAGAAGCCGGCCTGGGCGCAGTTCACCGCTCAGGTGGGCGCCACCCCGCGCCCTGCGACCTGGGCCCCATGACCGGAGACGGCCGCAGCGACGACAAGCTGGACGATGTCCGCGCGTACTACGACCGCATCGCCCCGCGGCTGCGCGCCGTGGAGCAGGAGAACTGGCACCTGCAGAGCCGCATGTCGTGCGTGCTCGCCACCATCGACCGCTATGGGCCCGGGCCCGGCGGACGCGTGCTCGACGTCGGGTGCGGCGGGGGCTTCCTGCTCGAGGAGCTGGCGCGTCGCGGCTACACCGGCATCGGCATCGACCTCTCTCCGGAGTCGGTGGAGATCGCCAACACGCGGCTCGCGGACATTGGCGCGGCCGACCACCTGCGGGCCGAGGTGGGCAGCGCCTACGAGCCGCCCGAGGGGCCCTTCGACCTCGTGTGCCTCACCGATGTGCTCGAGCACCTCGAGGACCCTCGCGGGTGCCTGCGCGCGCTTCGGGAGCAGATGGCACCCGGCGCGCTGCTCGTGATCTCCACCCCGAACCGGCGCAGCCTCCCCGGCGCCCGGCGGTGGCTCGCCGAGCGCGGCGTGCCGGGCATTCACCTGAGCCTCGCCCCCATCGACAACTGGCAGACCTGGGTTGACCTGGAGTCGCACGCCGCCGCCGCGGGCATGGTGCCCGTGAGCAAGCGCGGCATCTTCTTCCGCCCGGGCGGCAAGGTCGGATCGCAGATCGGACGCGTGTACCGCTACGACCGGGTGCGCGACCTCGAGCGGCGGGCGTCAGGGACCCCGCTCGGGCGGTTCGGCTTCTACATCGTCCTGGGCTTCCGGCCGCTGCCCTGATGCCCGACCGGGGGCGCCGCGGCATCATCGCGGGGGGCATCGTGGCGCTGGTGCTCGTGGCGTTCTCGGTGTTCGTGCTGCCGTTCGCGTTCACCACGCCACCGCCCATCATCACGCGGTTCGTGGCCACCCGCGCCTTCAGCCCCGGAAGCGAGGCGGGCCGCGCGCTGGGCACCGTGGCGATCCGCCTCAGCGAGCCCAGCAATGTCTCGATCACGATCAAGGACCCGGAGACGGGCACGATCGTCGCCCGGCTGGCCGATGGCGACGACGTGGTGCGCACGAAGACCCTCGCCGTGCGCTGGGACGGCAACGACCTCGATGGCAAGCGCGTGCCCGACGGCACCTACGCGATCGACCTCGAGGCGCGCGCCGGCGAGAAGAAGTTCTCGAAGAGCCGCAAGGTGGTGGTGGACACCACCGCGCCCTCGCCCGAGGTGACGGTCACCTCCACGCCCGCGGCCTGCGTGACCGAGGTGAGCGCCCCCGGCGAGGCCGCCACGGTCACCTTCTCGGCGCCGAACGCGGGGGTGGAGGAGAAGCCCCGCTCCGTCGGGCCGCGCGGCAGCACCACATGGACGTGGAACGGGCGTGATCGCGGCGGGCAGCTGGTGCCCCCGGGCCTGCAGGTGATCCGGGTGGTCTCGGAGGACGAGCGGGGCAACCTCGACGCCGTGGGGCGCACCTGCTGGGTATCGCACCTGGCGGCCCGGGCCGTGCCCGGCCGGCCAGCAGCGGGTGGCCAGGTGGGCGTGGTGGTGGCCGGGCAGGATGATCCCGAGGTGACGCTCACTCTGCGCCAGCGCCTCGGCACCCCCGGCGACCGCGCCGGCGTGCAGGTGCTGGGCGACCAGGTGGGCGAGGCAGTCACCGGGCCGGCGTCCACCGCGCGCATCACGCTCCCCGAGGGCGTGGCCCCGGGGAGCCTCTGGCTGCTCGCGGCCACCGACGACTCCCACCAGGCCCTCATCGGCTTCAGGGCGCAGGGATGAGCACCGAGGCCATCCGCTACGCCGCGGCCATCATCGCCGCGATCGGCCTGGTGCTGATGCTCACGCCCACGCCCCTGGCCGCGGCGGTGCGCCTGCCCGACAGGAGCCGCCGCCTCGCCGGGCTCGCCGTGCTGCTCATCGGGTGGGTGGTGATGGCCGGCACGCTCGTGCCCGACGGCGTGTCCGACCGCCTCTCCACGCCCGTTGGCCTCGTGGGCGGCATCGTCGGCGTGCTCGTGGCGCTCGCCGCGCTCATGACCCTCGGCTGGCTCGTGGCCAAGCGCCCATGGGTGTGGTTCCTGCTGCTCGGGCTCGCCCTGCCGGTGCGCATCCCCATCACCCTCGGAGGCGAGAGCGCCAACCTGCTGCTGCCGCTCTACGCGGTGATCGTGCTCGGGCTCGCCGTGCTCTGGTGGATGGAGCGCCAGGGCACCCGCGAGCGCGTGTGGCCGTCCTCGATGCTCGACCTGCCACTGATGCTCTTCGTGGGCTTCACCCTGGTGTCGCTCATCTGGTCGTCGGACGTGCCCGAGGGTGCTGTGAAGGCCACCTTCTTCTGGATCCCCTTCGTGCTGCTCTACCTCATCGTGGTGGCGATCTGGCGCGAGGGGAAGGCGCTGGTCACGCTGGCCATCACCACGATGGCCATGGCGGTGCCGGTGGCGGTGCTCGCCCTTGGCCAGTACGCCACGGGGGACATCCTCTGGAACCACCGGCTCATGCAGTCGAACGTCTACAGCCGGTTCTTCCGCGTCAACTCGATCTTCTACGACCCCAACATCCTGGGCCGGTACCTCGCCCTCGCGCTGCTCATCACGGTGGCCGTGGCGTGGATGAAGCGCGACAGCACGCGCACCCTCGTGGCCTGCGGGGCCGTGGCCGCCATCTACTCGGGCGCCCTCATCGTCACCTTCTCGCGGAGCAGCGCGCTCATGCTCATGGTGGGCCTGCTCATCATGGCGCTGCGCATGTTCGGCTGGCGCCGCACCGTGCTGGTGGCGGTGATCATGGCGGTGGCCGGCAGCGCGGTGGCCATCGCCTCGTCGAGCCAGGTGCGGGCGGCGCTCACGTCGACCGAGCGCCTCGACAAGGTGAGCGAGGGCCGCTTCGATCTCGTGGGCGGCGGCGTGGACATCTTCCAGGAGCATCCCGTGGCCGGTGGCGGCCTGGGGTCGTTCGCCACCGACTACGCCAACCTGCTCTCCGAGAAGGAGCTGCGGAAGACGCGCGTGGTCATCTCGCACAATGCGCCCGTGACGATCCTGAGCGAGGAGGGCGCCATCGGGTTCGCGCTCTTCGTGTGGCTGTGCGTGATCGCCGTGATCATCGGCATCCGCGCCACGCGTGATCGCGACGAGGATGTCGGCGTGCCCTCGGCCACCATGCTGGCGGCGCTGGTGGGCATCTTCGTGCACGCGCTCCTCTACTCGGCGATGTTCGAGGATCCCTATACGTGGGTGCTCGCGGCGGGCCTGGTGGCATCGGCCGCCATCGCCGCGCGCGCCGCCACCGCGGGCGGGGACCGGGCCGGCCAGAGCCCGGCGACGGGGACATGACCATCCCGGCACGCGTGCGCGGCGGAGGGCACCCATGAGTGCCCGCCCGCTCCGCGTGATGTGCCTGTCCAACATGTATCCGGGCCCCGGGGCGCCGGACTACGGCGCGTTCATCGAGCGCATGTGCGAGTGCATGGAGCAGCGCGGGGTGGAGGTGGACCGCGTGGTCATCCGCACGCGGTCGTCGGGCCGGCTGCGCACGCCGCTCAAGTACGCGGGGCTCACGGCGAAGGCCATCGCGGCGAGCCGGCGGGCGGACGTGATCTGGGCCCACTACCTGTTCCCCACCGGCCTCATCGCGGCCATCGCGGGCCGCATCGGCCGCACCCCATGGGTGGTCACCGCGCATGGCGGGGACGTCGCGAACCTCTCCAACGGGGCGGTGCGCCGCCTGAGCAGCGCGCCGGCGCACTCGGCGGCGGCGGTGATCGCCGTGAGCGAGTGGCTCGCCGGGCGCATGTATGCCGAGGGGCTGCGCCCCGAGCGGGTGGAGATCGCGAGCATGGGGGTGGATGCCCGGCGCTTCGCCATCGGCGACCGCGCGGGGGCACGCGCGCGGCTGGGCCTTCCGCCCGACGCACCGGTGGTGGTGGCCGTCGGCGGCCTCAGCGAGCGCAAGAACCCGCTGGGCCTCATGCGGGCGTTCGGCCTGCTGCGCGAGCAGGTGCCCGATGCCCGCCTGGCGCTCGTGGGATCCGGCCCGCTCGCAGACGCCGTCGACGCGCAGGCGCGGGCCATGGGCCTCGACGAGGTGATCGTCCGCACGGGGCTCGTGCCCAACTCCGCGGTGACCGACTGGATGACCGCCTGCGACGTGGCGGCGCTGGTGAGCCTGGTGGAGCCCCTGGGCGTGGCGGCGCTCGAGGCCATGGCGAGCGGCCGGCCGGTGGTGGGCACCGAGGTGGGCGGCCTGAAGGAGGTCGTCCCCGATGGCGTGGCGGGGGTGATCGTCGATCCGCGCGACGACGCGGCAATCGCGGCGGCCCTCGCCCGCATGATCTCCGCGCCGCCCGACCCCACGACGTGCCGCGACGCGGCCCTCGTCCACTCGCTCGACGTCGAGACCGATCGCGTGCTGGAGGTGCTGGCAACCGCCGCCCGCAGGTGACCCCCTGAAACGGGTCACGGCGGGGTGTTGCTACCGTGGGGCCAGATGTCGCTTGGTTCCGCCACCCGGCCGAGCGGGGCCTCGGGGGGCCTCGGCCTGCGCGCCGGGATCCTCGTGCTCGTCGCCGCGCTTGCCGCCGGCGCCCTCGCCGTATTCGCGCCCATTCCCGGGGTGGTGCTGGCCGTGGTGCTCGTGGGCGCCGTGCTGCTCGGCAACACGTCGCTGCCCGCGCTGGGACGCATCGCGGTGCTGGTGGCCATGGTGGCCGCCATCATCGGCCCCAACCTCGCGGTGCCGGGCGCCCAGGAGGCCTTCGCCTTCCGGTTCGTCGCGGGGCTGATCATCGTCGGAATAGGCGTGTGGCTTGTGATGGGCCGCGGGCTGCCGGTGCCCGACGGCCTCGGCCGGCCGGTGGGCATCGCCGCCGCCTGGGTGGGCTGGGCGCTGGTCACCACCCTCTGGGCCATCTCGTCCACGGACGCCATCCGCTGGACCATCTTCCTCTTCATGATGACCGGCCTGATGCTGGCCATCCCGGTGGCGGCATCCACCAAGCGCCGGCTCGCGTGGTTCCTGGGGGCGCTGGGGGTCACCTTCGTGCTCGCCGTGCTCGTGGCGTTCGCCGAGATCGCCACCGGCGTGCGGCTGCCCACCAGCGCGCTGGCCGAGCGCGTGGGCGCCTTCGCGGCCACGTCGTTCTTCGGCAACCAGAACAACTTCGCCACCTACCTGGCCCTCACGCTGCCCTACCTCGTGGTGCTGCCGGTCATCGCCCGCGACGTGCGGCTGCGGCTTCTCGGCGCGGCCGGCGCGGTGGTGGCGATCGCCCTCATCCTGTTCAGCGGCTCGAAGGCCAACCTCATCGCCACCGGCATCATCCTCGTCGGCATGCTCGTGGTGATGGCCACGGAGCCCGCCATGCGTCGAGCATTCATCGCGGCCCTCACCGTGGTGGGCGTGGCCCTGGTGCTCATCATCCCGTCACTCTTCGGGGCGGGCATCGTGCCGCTGCCCGAGCAGGCCGTGGCCAAGCTCGACTTCGGCACGCTCCAGGCACAGGTGCAGAGCGGATCCGGATCGGGAGCCGTGCGCACGTCGCTGCTCGGGACGGGAGCGGACCTGGTGGCGCAGAGCGGCGGGGCCGGGGTGGGCGCCGGCAACGCCGAGGTGGCCGTGCGCGAGAAGCAGGGATACGAGGGCGTGGCCAACCTGCACAACTGGACCCTCGAGGTGCTGGTGGACACCGGGGTCATCGGCCTCGTGCTCTTCCTCGCGCTCTACGTGTACATGCTCGTGGGCAACCTGCGCATCGCCCGGCGCACCCACGACCCATGGCTGCGCTACATGGGGCTCGCCGGATCGCTTGCGCTGCTCGGGTTCATCACCGGCAGCCTGGGCCCGTCAACCGCCATCCACTTCGCCCCGATGTGGATCACCTTCGGGCTCTGCCTCACCACCATCGTGCTCGCGCGCCGCGTGGGCCCGGACGGGATGGCCCCATGAGGATCCTCATGATCAGCCACATGTATCCCAGCCCGGTCAACCCGACCGGCGGCATCTTCGTGCACGAGCAGGTGAAGGCGCTCATCGCGCGGGGCCACGAGGTGCGCGTGGTGTCGCCCAAGGGATGGGCGCCTCCCGGCCTCGGGCGCTGGAAGGCCTACCGCGACGTGGTGCCCGAGGACACCGTGGACGGCGTGGTGGTGCACTACCCGCGCAAGCTCACGCTGCCGGGCGCGCGACTGGGACACCGCAACGCCGACGCCTTCCTCGCGGGCATCCGGCGCACCGTGCGGCGGATCCACCACGAGTGGCCATTCGACGTCATCCATGCGCACATGATGGTTCCCGACGGCTGGGCCGCCGCGCGCATGGGCCGCGAGCTCGGCGTGCCCGCGGTGGGAACCGCCCACAGGGCGGACGTGCTGGACATCCCGGCAGCCGGCCGGCAGTCGCGCATGCGCGTGGCCGAGGCCATCCAGGAGCTCGATGCGGTGGTCACCGTGAGCCGCGCCATCGGCGACGCGGCGGATGCCATCGCCCGCCCCCGGCGGCCCATCACCGTGGTGCCCAACGGGGCGGACGCCGAGGTGTTCCTGCCGCGCGATGCCGCGGAGGCGCGCCGGCGCTTCGGGCTTCCCGATGACGGCCCGGTGGTGTCGTACGTGGGCAAGCTCGTGCCCCGCAAGGGCGTGGATACGCTCATCGAGAGCATGGGGCTGCTGAGCGCGCGCGAGGGCGGGGCGCCGAGGCTGGTGATGGCCGGCATCGGCGGGCTGCGCGAGCCGCTCGAGCAGCGCGCCGCCGAGCTGGGCATCGCCGACCGCATCACGTGGCTCGGCAAGGTGCCGCACGACGAGGTGGGCTGGGTGATGGCCACGGGGGATGTCTTCGTGCTGCCCTCGCTGTCGGAGGGCCTTCCCACCGTGGTGTGCGAGGCCATGGCCTGCGGGCTGCCGGTGGTGGCCACCGCCGTGGACGGCACCCCCGAGATCGTGGACGACCCGGCCACCGGCCTGCTGGTGCGCCCGCACGATGCCGAGGGGCTGGCCGATGCGCTGGCACGCGTGCTGGGCGATGCCCCGCTTCGCGCCGCGATGGGCGCCGAGGCGCTTCGCCGCTCGGAGGCCGACTACACCTGGGCGGCCAACGCAGCCCGCATGGAGGATGTCTACGAAGCGGTGATCGCCGGATGACCGGCCACGGCGACGCGGTCGCCGTGGTGCTCCAGGCATCCGGCCCGAACGCGCTCGGCATCATCCGCTCCCTCGCCGCCGAGGGCGTGCCGGTGATGGCCACCGACCGCGACCCGGGGGCCATGGGCCTGCGCTCCCGCCACGCGCGCAAGGTGGTGCTGCCCGACCCCGTGGACGACCCGTCGGGCTTCGTGGACGAGCTCGAGGTGCTCGGGCGCACGCTCGGCATGCGCGGCGTGCTGTTCCCCACCCACGACGAGGCCGTCGAGGCCATCGGTCCGCACGAGCAGCGGCTGGCCGAGTGGTTCGACATGCCGTGGTCGCCGTGGTCGCACCTGCAGCCCTACCTCGACAAGTCCGCGCAGCACGCGGCGGCGCGGCGCATCGGGTTCCCGGTGCCCGTCACCGTGGAGCCCGCGGACGAGGCCGACCTGGCCGCGGCCATCCCCGAGATGCGCTTCCCGGTCATCCTCAAGCCGCGCGTCGACCCGGCCGGCTTCAAGCGGGAGTTCGGTCGCCAGGTGCTCGAGGCGGCGGACGCCGAGGAGCTGCGCGCGCAGTGGCACCGCTCGGCCGCGCACCTGCCGCAGGTGTGCGAGGTGATCCCCGGGGGCGACGACCGGCTCTGGACCCTCGGCTCGTACCGCGACGCCGAGGGGCGCCCGCTGGCGTCGTTCACCGGCCGCAAGCTGCGCCAGTGGCCCCCGGGGTTCGGCACCGCGCGCGCGGCCGAGGCGTGGTGGGACCCCGGCCTGGCACGGCGCTGCCATGCGCTGCTCGACGAGATCGGCTTCCACGGCATCTCGCAGGTCGAGGTGAAGCGCGACCCGCGCGACGGCCGCGACTACCTCATCGAGGTCAACCCGCGCTCGTGGCTCTGGATCTCCCTCGCCACCGAGGCCGGCGTGAACATCCCGCTCGCCGCGTACCTCGACGCCATCGGGCGTCCCTGCACGTGGCCCGAGGGGCACCGCAGCGACATCCGCTGGGTGCTGTCGGCCAAGCACCTGCCCGCGAGCGCCGGCGAGGTGCGCCGGGGTCGGTGGGGCCGCGGCGCCGCCACGCGCAGCCTGCGCCCGCCCGTGGTGGACGGCGTGCTGTCGGTGAGCGACCCGGGGCCCGGCCTCGGCCAGGTGGGCCGCATCATCAGGAGGAAGGCCTCATGAGCGCGCTGCGCATCCGCATCGAGGGCTGCCGCGAGCAGTTCCGCCCGCGGGCCGAGTGGGTGCTGCGCACCCTGGCCGAGGGCCTCGGGCGCACCGCGGAGTTCACCCTCGCGGACGCCGACCTGGTGTACGCGCCCAGCGCCCCGGCGTCGGGCCTGTGGATCCCCGCCCAGCCCGAGGCACAGGAGTTCTTCGAGGGGCAGGAGGCCTTCCCCGGCGTGGCGGTGCACCGGGCCGCTGGGCTCACCCTTCTGTTCCCGCCCGCGGCGGAGGGCGGCGTGGTGCCCGGCGACATCGTGGCCAGCGCCTTCTACCTGCTCGCCCGGTGGGACGAGTACCGCGTGGCGGAGCGCGACCGCTTCGGCAGGCTGCCCTTCGACAGCAGCGCCTTCGCGCGCATCGCCGGCCTCGACATCGAGGACCCCGCGGTGGAGGGCTACCTGGCGGCACTGCGCGAGGCGCTGGGCATGCCGGCCCCCGACTCGTGGTCGGTGTTCCTCACCCACGACATCGACCGCATCCGGCGGCGCACGCCGCGCGGCATCGCCCGGTCGGTGAAGCGCCGTCGCCACCGCGCCCTGCGCGACCTCACGGGTCACGACCCCTGGGACAACGTGCCGGACCTCCTCGAGACCACCTGGCGCCGC
>SXZC01000111.1 GCA_005788075.1 Actinomycetota bacterium | reverse complement strand
GGGCGGTGTCGCTCATCGGGCCGGTGCGCATGGATTACGCGCTGGCCATCGCCACCGTGCGCGAGGCGTCCCGGGCGCTGTCGGCCTACGTGGAGGACGTGTACGGGTGAGCGAGGACCCGCGGTTCGAGATCCTCGAGGTGTGGCGCAGGCCGCTGGGCGACGACGGCACGGCCGCGGTGCGCGTGCTCGCGCGCGTGGAGTCGGGCGCGTACGGGCCCGAGGAGTACGCCGTGGGCGTGAGCGTTGACCCCGACTCGGTGTTCGATCCGGTGTCCGAGGAAACCGACGTGTTCTCGGGTCTCACCTTCGCCGAGGCCCACTGGGTGGCGGCGGTGATCGCCAGCAACGAGCGCCGGGCCGAGGATGCCGAGGCGCTGCTGTTCGACCTCCGCGTGCCCGTCGACCTGGAGTGGCGCGACATCGACCTGTCGTCGGTGGTGGTGGAGCCAGGGGGTGTCAAGTCGACCCCGCTGGTGCCGTGGGACCCCATGGACGCCCCGGCGTCCACGCGCTGGGCCATCGCCACCTACACGCTCGACTGCGGCCACCAGGCCGTGGAGCTGTTGCGGCAGGATCCCGATTCGGCGCCCTTCTGGATCGAGCAGGGCGCGGTGGACCACCTGGCCGCGCGCGACGCGCGCAGCCTCGCGCGCATGCTGCTCGAGGCGTCCACCCTCGACGAGGCCCGCGTGCTCGTGGAGTCGGCGCAGGCCAACCTGGCCACGCACCCGGAGGAGCACCCCGGGGGGGACGATGCCGACCACGCGTGACTACTACGAGGTGCTGGGCGTGTCGCGCGACGCCTCCGACCAGGAGATCAAGTCGGCCTTCCGCCGCCTCGCGCGCGAGCTGCACCCCGACCTGAACCCGAACGACCCGACAGCCGAGGAGCGCTTCAAGGAGGTGGCCGAGGCCTACGAGGTGCTGTCCGACTCCGGCCAGCGCGCCCGGTACGACCGCTTCGGCCATGCCGGGGTGCGCGGCGCGAGCGGCGGCGGCGCAGGCGCGCAGGGCTTCGGGTCATTCCAGGACATCTTCGATGCCTTCTTCGGCGGCGCGGACATCTTCGGCGCGGGGGGCCCGTCGGCCGGCGAGGACGTGCTCGTGGCCACGCAGGTCACCTTCGTGGAGTCCGCGCTTGGCGTGGAGAAGGACGTCGTGGTGGAGCGCGTGGAGGAGTGCGCGTCGTGTGACGGCAGCGGGGCCGCGCCCGGCAGCGAGGTGCATGCGTGCGCCACGTGCGGCGGCGTGGGGCAGATGCGCCAGGCCGTGAGCACCCCCCTCGGCCAGATGGTGCGCCAGACCCCCTGCCCGTCGTGTCGCGGCACCGGGCACGAGATCTCCACGCCGTGCGACACCTGCCGCGGGCGCGGGCGGGTGCGCGCGCGGTCGACCGTGAGCGTGCGTGTGCCGGCCGGCATCGCCACCGGGCAGCGCATCCGCCTGCAGGGCCGCGGGGGAGCCGGCGACCCGGGCGCGCCGGACGGCGACCTCTACGTGGAGGTGCGCGTGCTCCCCGACGAGCGCTTCATCCGCGACGAGCTCGACATCATCCACGAGGTCAGCATCCCGGTGACCGCCGCGATGACCGGCACCACCATCTCGGTGCCCACGATCGAGGGCGAGGAGGAGGTCGAGGTGCGCGCGGGCACGCAGCCCGGCGCGGAGATCCGCCTCAAGGGGAAGGGCTTCCCCGTGGTGCACGGGCGCCAGCACGGCGACCAGGTGGTCATCGTCGACGTCCGGGTTCCGCGCATCACGTCCGACGAGGGCCGCGAGGCCATGCGTCCGCTCGCGGAGCACCTCGAGGAGCACGGGGATGACGGCGACGACGAGGGCTTCTTCGGGCGCCTCCGCCACGCCTTCCGCTGACCGCATCATGAGGCTCACGGCCGTGGTGGCCGCGGGCGACGCCGAGGCGGCCGTGGCCGAGTGCCACGCGCTCACGGGCGTGGGGTGCATGCAGGGCGACGCGGTGGACGGCCGGGTGGCGCTCGACATCTGGATGCCCGCTGCCGACAGCCCCGGCGCAGGTGCGCTCGGCGATCACCTGGCGGCCGCGGGGATCGCCGCCGAGGTGACGGAGCGCGTGCAGGACGACTCCTGGCGCGACGCCCTGCGCGACTTCCACCAGCCCGTGGTGGCCGGACGGGTGCGGGTGCGCCCGCCATGGGTGGCCCCGCTGCCGGGCATGCACGACGTGGTGATCGATCCCGGCATGGCCTTTGGCACGGGCCAGCACCCCACCACGCGCACGGCGCTCGAGCTGCTGCAGCGCATCCCGGTGCGGGCCCCCGTGCTCGACGCCGGTTGCGGGTCGGGCATCCTCGCCATCGCCGCCCGCCGGCTGGGCTTTGGGCCGGTGGTGGCGATCGACTTCGACCCCGATTCGGTGGCGGCCACGGCCCGTGCCGCCCAGGCCAACATGGTGGACGCGCTCGAGGTGCGCCGCGCGGTGATCGGCGAGGACCCCCTGCCGGTCGCCCCCGTGCTGCTGGCGAACATCACGCTCGAGGTGCTCGGTGTGCTCGCGGCGTCCATCGGCGGGAGCACGCGTGGCACCGGGGGCACCGCGCCCACCACGGAGGTGGCGCACGCAGTGCTTTCCGGCCTGCGAGAGCACGAGGTGGACGCCGCCGTGGAGGCGTTCGCGCCGCTCGGCCTTGTGGAGGCGGAGCGGCTTCCCGAGGACGGCTGGGCGTCGGTGAGGCTGTGCGCATGAGCGCATCCGCGGCGCATCGCTTCCGGTACGTGATCGACTCCGAGCCGGTGCCCGGTGCCGTGGTGCTGCTCGGCGACGGCGACTCCCACCACCTGGCGCGGGTGGTGCGCCGCCGCGCGGGGGATGCGGTGGAGGTCATCGCACCGTCGGGCCTCATCTGGCCGTGCGCGGTGGATGATCCGGGCCCCCCGGCCGTGCTGCGCGTCACCGGGGAGCCGCGCCCTGCACCGGCCGCCCCTCCGGTGGACCTCTGGGTGGGCCTGTGCGATGCCGGGCGCCTCGACCTCATCGCCGAGAAGGCGGCCGAGCTCGGCGCGCGGTCACTCGGGGTGGTGGTCACGGCCCGGGCGCGCCGCGTGCCCGACGCCGCGGCATGGGGCAGGCGCGCCGATCGCATGGCCCGGGTGGCCGAGGCGGCCGCCCGGCAGAGCGGCCGTGGCACGTGGCCCGCCCCGGGAGCGCTGATACCGTTCAACCACGTGCTGAGCCAGATCGTTCCCGAGCAGGGGGTCATCCTCGACCCCCGCGCCACCGCGCCGCTCGCGCAGGTGCTCCGCGCCCGCCCTCACGATGCCCCGGTGGCTCTGCTGGTGGGCCCGGATACCGGGTTCGCCGACGACGAGCTCGAGGCGGCCGCCGCCCGCGGCATCGCCCCGGCGGGCCTCGGCGAGGGCATGCTGCGCACCGAGACCGCGGCCATCGCGGCCCTGGCGCTTGCGACCACCGGCCGGATGCAGGGCGACTGATGTCCGACCACTGCCTGTTCTGCCGCATCGTGGCCGGGGAGATACCGGCCGAGGTGGTGCGCCGCGAGAACGGCATGGTGGCGTTCAACGACATCAATCCGAAGACCCCCGTGCACGTGCTGGTCATCCCCGAGCGCCACGTCGATTCGCTCGCGGGGGTCGAGGGGCTCACGCCCGAGGAGCGGTCGGACATGCTGGCGTTCATCGCCGCCGTCGCGCGCGACCACGACCTCGAGGGCACCGGATACCGCGTCACCACCAACCACGGCGAGGACGGCCGCCAGAGCGTCCATCACCTGCACTGGCACGTGATGGGCGGAACCCGCATGTCGGACATGATGTGAGGCGCGCATGAGCGAGAGGGTCATCGAGGTGCCGGACCGCGTGGCCGTGGAGCTCGCGGGCGAGCACGACGCCGTGATCCGCGCGCTCGAGGATCGCCTGAAGCTCGACATCAGCCTGAGGGGCAACCGCCTCGTGCTCACCGGCGACGACCCCCGCGTGGACCGCGGGGTGGCCGTGGTGGACGAGCTGGCGCGCCTCGTGGACTCCGGGCGCACCATCGCGCCCACGATGATCGAGGCCGTGGCGTCCGCCGTGGAGCAGGCCGGCCGCCCCGACGCCCTGCTCGGCGACGTGGTGTGGCGCCACCGCCAGCGCAGCATCACGCCCACCACGGCCGGCCAGAAGGCCTATGTGGACGCCATCCGCACGAACACCATCACCTTCGGCATCGGGCCCGCGGGCACGGGCAAGACATACCTCGCCGTGGCGTTGGCCGCGGCGGCGCTGTCGCGGCGCGAGGTGGGTCGCATCATCCTCACGCGCCCCGCGGTGGAGGCGGGGGAGAAGCTGGGGTTCCTCCCGGGTGACATCGCCGCAAAGGTGGATCCCTACCTGCGTCCGCTGTTCGACGCCATGCACGACATGCTCGATGCCGACCGTGCCCAGCAGTACCTCGAGCGCGGGCAGATCGAGGTCGCGCCGCTGGCCTTCAT
>SXZC01000110.1 GCA_005788075.1 Actinomycetota bacterium | reverse complement strand
CCCAGCAGGGGACGTCGCGGCCGTGCGCGAGGCGTCGCGGGGGCTGGTCTCGGCCGCGGCCGGTGGCTTCCCGGCTGACGGCCCGCTCATCGGCGTGGCCGGGACCGTCACCACTGCCGCGGCGATCCTCAACGGGCGCTACGACCCCGACGCGGTGCATGGCACCACGGTGACAGCCGTCCAGGTGGAGGACGTGCTGGGCCGCCTCTGCGCGATGGACGATGCCGCGCGCCGGCGGGTGCCGGGACTGCACCCGGATCGGGCGAACGTGATCGTGCCCGGGCTGGCGATCCTGCTGGGTGCGCTCGACGCCCTCGGCGCCGACCGCCTCGTGGTCTCGGAGCGGGACATCCTCGACGGCATCGCGCTGGAGTGGGCGTCGTCGGGCCGCGGGCCGGGCGAATAGACTCCGGGCGATGGGCACGCAGCCAGCAAACGATCTCGCGGGCCAGGAGGACGCCGTGCACGCGGTGGACGGCCTCGCGGCTGCACTCGCGCGAACCGAGGACCCCGCCGACGACCGGCGGATGATCTTCTCGAAGGGCGAGAACACCCGGCACATCCGCTTCGAGCAGGTGCTCGACCGCTGGCCGGTGTTACCCGAGGACTGGGCGCGTCGCGTGGAGGACGCGCGCATCGCCGCGGTGGACCGCACCCCCGGCGCCGCGACGTTCGGGCGCTGACCGGGTGCTCGTGACCGCTGGCCGGAGTGGCGGAACTGGTAGACGCGGGGGACTTAAAATCCCCGGCCCCTCGGGGCGTGCGGGTTCGAATCCCGCCTCCGGCTCATGCACCTCCCGCCAGGCGGACCCGCGGGGGGCCCGCCTGGCGGAGATGACGATCGGCTATCCGGCCACCGAGCGCTTGAGCTGGGCGCCCGCCTGGAAGCGGGGCACCTTGCGCGCCGGGATCTGGATCTTCCTGCCGGGATTGCGGGGGTCAACGCCCTCGCGTGCGGCGCGGTGCGACACCGAGAACTTGCCGAAGCCGGAGAACTGCACCTCGTCTCCGGCCTTGAGGGCGAGCTCGAGCTCGTCCAGGACGGCCTGCACTGCACGGGTCGCCTGGTCGTTGGTGAGGTCGGCTGCACGCGCGACGCGCTTGACGAAGTCGGCCTTGGTCATGGGTCTCCTCGCTTCGGTGACCTCCGGACGGAGGCTGCAGCGATCGCTGCGAAGTGGGGATGACGCTACCAACGCACCCGGACGCATCCCCCTCGGGGGCGATGAAAAATGGCTTAGCGCAGGGGTTTTTGCATGATCGGACGCTCCACCAAGCCCACGATCGAGGTCGAGATCGTGGGCCCCGGGCTCGCCGCCGTGAGGGAGTCACCGGGACGCGGCACGGGCCGGCCGCCCGAGGCCGACCGGCTCGACCTCTCGCTGGGCCTCCTCGCATGGGGCGTGCACCGCACGAACGAGGGCGAGGTGCGCGCGGTGGCTGATCGCATCCGCGAGCTCGCCTCGGCTGTGGCCGCGAGCGACGACGGCCGCGTGCCCGAGGGCACGGTGCGCGTGGCCACGCGCACCCAGGGCGTGGTGGCGGTGCAGCTCGGCACGTGGTCGGGCGATCGCGGGCTCACCCGGGTGAAGGCCGAGATCGCCCATTCGTCGGTGGGGCCCGTGCCGCTCATCAAGGGGTCGCCGTCGCCCGGCATGCTCGTGCTGGCCGGGCTCTGCGCCGTGATGGACGAGTCGGAGCGGTCCGATGCGGCCGGGCGCCTCGCGCTCGCCCTGGCCCTCGAGGGGCTCATCGCCTGGTACGGCGAGTCGCATCGCATGACCCCGGCGCGCGACGCCGTGAGGTCCGCGCGCTCGTACGCGGTCGACCGGCTGCGATCGGCGGGGCACGACCTGCCGCCCTGCCTCTGGGATGCCCCGGCCTAGTCCTCCTGGTGCGGGTTCGCCACGGCGAGCGCCGCGATCTCGGTGACGATCTCCTCGTTGGCGAGCGTCGTCACGTCACCCAGCTTCCGCTGCTCCGACACGTCGCGCAGCAGGCGACGCATGATCTTCCCCGACCGCGTCTTCGGCAGGTCGGCCGTGAGCACGATGGACGCGGGCTTGGCGATGGGCCCGATCTGCACCGCCACGTGGTTGCGCAGTTCGGTGATGAGGGCGTCGTCACCCGCCACGCCGTCGCGCAGCGTCACGAACGCAGCGATTGCCTCGCCGGTCACCTCGTCGGCGCGACCCACCACCGCGGCCTCGGCCACCGCGGGGTGGTCGACGAGCGCGCTCTCCACCTCGATGGTCGAGAGGCGGTGCCCCGACACGTTCATCACGTCATCGATGCGCCCGAGCAGCCAGAAGTCGCCGTCGTCGTCGATCCGGCAGCCGTCGCCCGCGAGGTAGAGCCCGGGGAACCGGCTCCAGTAGGTCTCCACGTAGCGGTCGTCGTCCCCGAGGAGCGTCCGCAGCATCGACGGCCACGGCCGGTCGATCACCAGGTATCCGCCCTGCCCGCGCGGGACGTCCTGGCCATCCTCGCCCACCACGCGCGCCGAGATGCCCGGCATGGGGCGTGACGCCGACCCCGGCTTGAGCGTGCTCAGGGCGGGCAGCGGGCTGAGCATGATGCTGCCGGT
>SXZC01000109.1 GCA_005788075.1 Actinomycetota bacterium | reverse complement strand
GCGGCACGACGTCCCACTTGGGCTTGCCGGCCTTCTCGCGGAGCTCGTCCTGGATGTCGGTGAGCACGATGAGGTCATCGCCCTCCTTGATGAGCCCCATGGCGATGCCGGCCACCGGACGCGTGATGTTCACGCCGGCGTCGAGCAGGGCCAGCGTGGAGCCACACACCGACGCCATCGACGACGAGCCGTTGCTCTCCAGCGTCTCCGAGACGAGCCGGAGCGTGTACGGGAAGTCCTCGTCCGACGGGATCACCGGGATGAGCGCCCGCTCGGCCAGCGCGCCGTGACCGATGTCGCGGCGCTTCGGGCCGCGCATGAAGCCGGTCTCGCCCACGCTGAAGGGCGGGAAGTTGTAGTGGTGGATGTAGCGCTTCGTGGTGTCGATCGAGAGATCGTCGATGCGCTGCGCCTCCTTCATCGTGCCGAGGGCCAGGAGGGTCAGCACCTGGGTCTCGCCACGGGTGAAGAGGCCCGAGCCGTGGGTGCGCGGGGCGATGCCCGTGTCGCACCAGATCGGACGGATCTCGTCGGCCTTGCGGCCGTCGGGACGGTGCTTCTCCACCGCGATGCGGCGGCGGATCGTCCGCTTGATGAGCTGGTCGAAGGCCATCGAGAACTGGGCCTTCTGCTCCGGGGTGGGCTCCTCGCCGATCACGTCGAGCTGGGCCACGGTCTTCGCGGCCGCCACCTTGTCGCGGCGCTCGAGCTTGCCCTGCTCCAGCGTGGCCTCCTCGATGGCGGCCAGGGCCACCTTCTCCACCTCGGCCAGCATCGCGGGGTCGACCACCTGCGGCACGACGTCCCACTTGGGCTTGCCGGCCTTCTCGCGGAGCTCGTCCTGGATGTCGCAGAGCTTGCGGATCTCGTCGTGCGCGATCTGCAGCGCCTCGAGCATGTCCTCCTCGGACACCTCGTTCGCACCCGCCTCGACCATCGAGATGGCGTCGCGGGTGCCCGCGACCACCAGGTCGAGGGTGCTCTCCTCCATCTCCTGCAGCGTCGGGTTGATGACGAAGTCGTCATCGAGCATGCCGATGCGCACCGCGCCGACCGGGCCCTCGAACGGGAGCTCGGAGAGCATCAGCGCCGCGGAGGCCCCGTTGATCGAGAGGATGTCAAAGGCGTTGACCTTGTCGATCGACAACACGGTGGTGACGACCTGCACCTCGTTGCGGTAGCCCTTGGGCCACAGCGGGCGAAGCGGACGGTCGGTCATGCGCGCCGTCAGGATGGCGCGCTCGCTCGGGCGGCTCTCGCGCTTGATGAAGCCGCCTGGAATCGCTCCCTTGGCGTACATGCGCTCCTCGACGTCCACGGTGAGGGGGAAGAAGTCCGTCCCCTCCCGCGGCTCGCGGGCGCCCACGGCGGTGACCAGCACGAGGCTGTCTCCCGAGCGCACGAGCACGGAGCCATTGGCCTGCTTGGCCAGACGCCCCGTCTCGAAGGTGATCTCCTGGCCGCCGATGTCGGCGACGACGCTGATCGCGTCAGGGCCCTTCTCTGCCATTACGTTCCTCATCCCTTCATGCCGCGCCCTGTGCACGGCTCATCTTGCGGCACCGCCCTCGTTGGCGATCCGCCGTCACGGGCGCCCTCGGCGCCCCGGTTGGCCTACCTGCGCAGGCCGAGCGAGTCAGTGAGCTCGCGGTAAGCGTTCAGGTCCTTCTTCTCCAGGTAGCTCAGCAGGCGCCTGCGGCGACCGACCATCGTGAGGAGGCCACGACGCGAGTGGTGGTCCTTGTGGTGGGTCTTCAGGTGCTCGGTGAGCTGGTTGATCCTCTCGGTGAGGATCGCGATCTGGACCTGGGGCGAGCCCGTGTCCGTCTCGTGCTGGCGGTGCGGCGCCATGACGCCCGCCTTGGTGTCCTTGTCCAGCATCTATGTCAACTCCATGTCCGGCCGCGGGGCAGCCTAAGCCGCACCCGGGTCAATGTGATCCGGCAGGGTATCAGGCCCCCGATGCCACCTCGCGGGTGCGGTCGATGTCCTCCTGCACCTGCGCCACCAGCTCGGCCGGTGTGGGGAATCGCCTCTCGTCGCGCAGCCGATCGAGGAACTCCACGCGGATGCGCTGCCCGTAGAGGTCGTCGCCCTCGTAGTCGAGGATGAAGGCCTCGAGGCGCAGCGGCGGGTCGTCGCCCTCCGTGAACGTGGGCGAGTACCCGAGGTTGATGGCCGCCGGATAGCGCCCGCCCGCCAGCACCACGCGCCCGGCATACACCCCGCGGGCGGGAAGCGCGACCTCAGGCGGCACCGACACGTTCGCCGTGGGAAGTCCCATCTCGCGCCCGCGCTGCTCGCCCGGCACCACCATGCCCTCCACCGAGTGCGCGCGGCCGAGCAGCGGCGCCACCTCGGCCACCTGCCCCTGCGCGATGAGGCGCCGCACGCGGGTGGATGACACCGGCTTGCCGTCGTGGCTCATCACCGTGCCGGGGCTCTCGACGATCAGCCCCCGTGCACGACCCAGCCGCTGCAGGTAGGCCACCGTGCCCGACCCACCCTGCCCGAAGCGGAAATTGGCGCCCACAACCACGCTCTCCGCGCTCAAGGGCGCCGACCCCAGCATCTCGGCGAAGCGGTCGGCGCGAATGCGCGAGAACGCCTGCGTGAAGGGCACCACCAGAAGGGCGTCGGCGCCGAGCGCGTCGATCAGCTGGGCCTTGAAGGCGGGCTCCGTGAGCACCTTGGGCGCGAGCTCGGGACGGAGGATCGCCAGGGGGTTCGGCTCGAAGGTGAGCACCATCGACTGCAGCCCGCGCTCGCGGGCACGCTCGATGGCGCGGCCGATGATCGCCTGGTGTCCGATGTGCACGCCGTCGAACGTGCCGATGGCCACAACGCGGCGCTCCTCGCCGAGGGGGAGGTCACCGATGCTCTGGTAGCGCTTCACCCGGCCAGCACCACCCGCGGGCGCAGGAGCCCGTCGCCGGTCTCCGCGATGGCGAGAAGCGACCCCGCGCTCGCCAGCGCCACGGGGCCCTCCCCGGCGTCGCGCGAGTCGCGCACGGGCCGTCCGTGGCGCACCTCGCCGGCGGCGTGGTCATCGAGGTCCACGCGCGGGATGTGGCCGAGCACGTCCAGCGGATCCACGCCGCAGCCCGGCGCGACCTCGTCCGGCGCGATCGCCGCGGACACCGCGAGGCCGCCCACCTCGGTGCGGCGCAGCTCGTGGCAGTACCCACCGCAGCCCAGGGCATCCCCGAGATCAGCGGCCAGCTGGCGCACGTACGTGCCCGACCCACAGCGAAATTCCACGACGGCAAAACCGGTCATCGGGTCGTAGGACACCAGATCCGCGCGATGCACGACCACCTTCCTCGTGGGACGTTCGACCTCCTCGCCCCGGCGCGTGCGCGCATAGAGCCTCTCGCCCTCCACCTTCACCGCCGAGAGCGCCGGTACGCGCTGGTCGATCTCACCCACCATCGCGGCGAGGGCGTCGCGCAGGGCGGCCTCATCCGGGAGCGGGCCGCCTGCGGTGATCGGACCCTCCGGGTCACCCGACTCCGATCGCTGCCCGAGGCGAATGCCCGCGACGTAGGTCTTGTCGAGGCCGCTCACGAACGGCGCGATGCGCGTGGCCCGCCCCACGAGCACCACCAGGAGCCCCGTCGCGAAGGGGTCGAGCGTGCCGGTGTGTCCCGTGCGTGGCCGCCCCAGCGCGCGGCGGCACGTGGCCACCACGTCATGGGATGTCGGGCCGGCCGGCTTGTCCACGAGGATCGCCCGCGGCGGCACGTCCACGCCCTTCCCCATTCACGCACCCTGCTCGATCATGGCGTCCCGGATGAGCCCGATGATGGCGTCCGGGTCGCGGTGGGACGTGAAGCCCGCCGCCGCGCGGTGCCCCCCTCCCCCCTCGATCGCCGCGATCGCCGACACGTCGAAGGCATCGCCGGATGCACGGGTGGAGACCCGCCACTCGCCATCCGCCACCTCCCGGATGAGGGCGGACACCTGGGCGCCGCGGGCGGAGCGCAGCACCTCCACGACCCCATCGGAGTCGTCGCCCCCCGCGGCGGCGATGTCGTCCCGCGTGATCACCGCCACCACGAGGCGCCCGTCGAGCTCTTCGCGGGCGCCTGCGATGGCGTGCCCGGCAAGGCGCAGGTCACCGATCGGCACGCCCTCGTAGAGGGTGCGGTACACCTCGCCCGGACGCACGCCGGCCTCCACCATGCGCGCGGCCGCGCGGTGCGCCTCGGCTCCGGTGCTGGCGTACGAGAAGCGCCCGGTGTCGGTGACCAGGCCCACGTAGAGGGGCAGCGCCACGTCGCCCGTGAGGTCTGCCCCCATGGCGTCGGCCACGCGCAGCACCAGCTCGGCGGTGCTCGATGCCCCGCCATCGATCAGGTTGATGTCGCCCCATGCAGGGTCGTCATGGTGATGGTCGATGTTGATGATCGGGCCGCCGAGCGTGGCCGGGTCGTCATCGCACACCCTGTGCGAGGTGGCGGCGTCCACGCTCACCAGCACGCGCTCGCCGGCATCCTCGATCGTGCCCGCCTGCACGGCCTCTCCAGGGGCGAGCATCCACGCGAGGTCCGGCGGCAGGCCCGGGCCGTCCACGTGCCACATCACTACGTCGTGCCCCTGCGAGCGCAGCAGCCGCGCCATGGCGATCATCGACCCCGCCGCGTCGCCATCGGGCTTGCGGTGGGTGGTCACGGTGAACTTCCGGGGCGGCCCGCCGAGGGCCGCGGCGATGCGGTCCACGCCCACGCGCTCGCCCTCGGGACGGTTGTGGTGCGCGTGGTGGGTCATGCCGTGCCGTCCGGGCGGGGCTCACCCGGGTCACCCGCGTCAGGAGCGAATGAGTCAGCCGGCGCCACCTCATCGATGAGCGCGGTGAGCCTGCGGGCCTGATCCTGCAGCTCGTCGCGCACGAACACCAGCTGCGGCGTGTTGCGCGAGCGCAGGGCCCGGCCCACCTTGCCCTGCAGCACCCCTCGGGCGGCCTCGAGCCCGGCCGCCGCGCCGTCGGCGCGCTTGGGGTCGAGCACTGTCCAGTACACCTTCGCGCGGGCCAGGTCAGGGGAGGTCTCCACGGCGGTGACCGTCACCATCTGCAGGCGCGGATCGGCGAGCTCGGTGAGGAGCGCCCCGCCCACCACCTCGCGGATGGCCTCGTTGGCCCGACGCTGCCTCTGGCGCGGCGCGCTCATGGGAGATCCTCCTCGATGTCCAGCACCTCGCGATCCTCCGATATCACCTGCCACTCCGGGTCGGTGGCCAGGCGCCGTGACGCGCGCTCTAGTTGCTCGGCGGCCTCACCGGCCTCGCGGGCCACCACGGCCAGCGAGAGCCTGCACCTCTGCCAGAGGTCATGATGGTCCACCTCGGCCACGCTCGCGCCCACGTGGCGGGCGAGGCCCTGCTTCACGCGCAGCACCTCGCGGCGCTTCTGCTTGAGCGACTGCGCCTCGGGCAGGTGGAGGTCGACGGTCAGGATGCCCACGAACCCTGCTCCCACCGGAGACCGGGCCCGGCTCGCCTACTCGGCGGGCTCCGCCGTCGCAGGCGCGGCAGCGGGGGCCGGGGCGGCGGCCTGCGCGGTGCGCGCGACCTCCTTGAGCTCGAAGACCTCGATCTCGTCCCCCTCCTTGACGTCGTTGTAGTCCTCGAGCAGCACGCCGCACTCGAAGCCCTGCTGCACCTCGCGGACGTCCTCGTCGATGCGCCGGAGCGAGCCGATCTTGCCCGCGTGCACCACCGTGCCGTCGCGCACGAGGCGGCAGTCGGCGCCGCGGCGCACCGTGCCCTCCGACACGTAGCAGCCGGCGATCGTGCCGAGGCGGCTGGCCTTGAACGTGGCGCGCACCTCGAGCGAGCCCATGGGCTCCTCGACGATGTCCGGCTCGAGCATTCCCACGAGGGCGTCGCGGACGTCCTCGATGGCGCGGTAGATCACGCGGTAGGTGCGGATGTCCACGCCCTCGCGCTCCGCCAGCACCTTGGCCTCGGGACGCGGACGGACGTTGAACCCGATGATGATCGCCTGCGAGGCGGCTGCGAGCATGACGTCGCTCTCGTTCACCGCGCCCACGCCCGTGTGGATGATGCGCAGGCGCACCTCGGTCTGCTCCACCTTCTCGAGTGCGTCCTGCAGCGCCCCCACGGAACCCTGGACGTCGCCCTTGATGATGAGGTTGAGCTCCTTGAGCCCACCCTCCTGGATGCGCGCGAAGAGGTCCTCGAGCGAGACCGGGCGCCGGTTGGCCAGCTCCTCGGACCGCAGCCGCTGGCTGCGGGTGGCTGCGATCTGGCGCGCGAGGCGCTCGTTCTCGACCACGCGGAACTTCTCGCCGGCGTCCGGCACCCCATCGAGGCCCAGGATCTCCACCGGCACCGACGGCGTGGCCACGTCGAGCGGCTCGCCGTTGTAGTCGAGCATCGCGCGCACGCGGCCGAAGGTCTCGCCCACCACGAGGATGTCGCCCACCCGCATGGTGCCGCGCTGCACGAGCAGCGTGCACACCGGGCCACGGCCCGGGTCGAGGCGCGACTCCACCACGGTGCCCGATGCCTCGGCGCTGGGGTTGGCCTTGGGGTCGGCATCGGCGTCGGCCACCAGCAGCACGGTCTCGAGTAGGTCCTCCAGGCCGTCGCCGCGCTGGGCGGACACGTTGACGAACTCGGTGCCGCCGCCCCAGTCGGTGGGGATGACCTCGCGGGAGGAGAGCTCCTGCTTCACCTTGTCGGGGTTGGCGTTCTCCTTGTCGATCTTGTTGATCGCCACGACGAAGGGCACCTCGGCGGCCTTCGCATGGTCGCTCGCCTC
>SXZC01000108.1 GCA_005788075.1 Actinomycetota bacterium | reverse complement strand
GACCTCTGCCAGGCGCTCAACGACGCCGACCTGCTGGTGGCCCTTCAGGACCTCGGCGCGGCGGGGCTCACCAGCGCGGCCAGTGAGATGGCCAGCCGCGGCGAGGTGGGCCTGGCCATCGACCTCGACCGCGTGCCGCTGCGCGAGCAGGGCATGGCCCCCGGCGAGGTGCTGGTGAGCGAGAGCCAGGAGCGCATGCTGGCCATCGTGGAGCCCGCGAAGATGGACGCCGTGAGGGAGATGGCGCGCCGCCATGAGCTGGATGCCACCGACATAGGCGAGGTGACGGATACCGGCGAGCTCGAGGCCCTGTGGCGCGGCGAGGAGGTGGTGAGGATTCCCTCGCTCTACCTCACCGATGATGTGCCCTTCTACGAGGTGCCGCGCAACGCCGCCCCCGCTCCGGAGGCCATCGACCTCTCCAACGTGCCCGAGCCCGCCGACCTTGGCGCCGCGTGGCTGGCGCTGATGGGTGACCCCAACATCGCGAGCAAGCGCTGGGTGTTCGAGCAGTACGACCAGCTGGTGGGCGCCAACACCATGCGCCGGCCGGGTGGCGACGCCGGCGTGGTGAGGATTCCCGGCACCAACCGGGCCGTGGCCGTCACCCTCGACTGCGCCGAGTGGCACACCGAGCTGGCGCCCTATGAGGGCGGCATGGCGTCGGTGCTCGAGGCCGCGCGCAACGTGGCCTGCACGGGGGCCGTGCCCATCGCCGCAACCGACTGCCTCAACTACGCCAACCCCGACAAGGGCAGCACGGGCTGGCGGCTGGCCGAGAGCATCCGCGGCATGGCCGACGCCCTCACGGCCATCGAGGCGCCCATCGTGAGCGGCAACGTGTCGCTCTACAACGAGAGCCCGCGCGGGCCCATCTACCCCACGCCGGTGGTGGGCATCGTCGGGCTGCTGGACGACGCCAGCACCAGCATGGGCATCGCGTTCGCGAACGACGGCGACGCCATCCTGCTCATCGGATACGGCGAGCCGCGGGTGGACGCCAGCCGCTACCTGGGACGGTGCGCGGGCAGCCCGCCGGCGCCCGAGCCGGCCAAGGACGCCGCGCTGTTCCGCCTGCTGGCCGAGTGCGCCCGGCAGCGGCTGCTGGTGAGCGCGCACGACGTGAGCGAAGGCGGGCTGGCCGTGGCGGTGGCCGAGAGCGCCATCGCCGGGGGCATCGGGGCATCGGTGCAGGTGGACGCCGGACGCCGCGCAGATGAGGCCATGTTCGGCGAGGGCGGCGGACGCGTGGTGGCATCGTGCGACCCGTCCACGGCAGACGCCATCGCCGCGATGGCCGGCGACGGGGTGACCGTCACCGTCATCGGCACGGTGGGCGGTGACGAGGTTTCGGTGGACGCCGGAGGTTCCACGGCCCGGGTGTCGCTTCGCGATCTGGCCGAGGTGTGGGAAGGTTCGATCCCAGCCGCCCTGGAGGCAGCGTGACCCGGCTCGAGGACCCCATGGACGGGGACCACCCCAACGAGGAGTGCGGAGTATTCGGCGTCGTCGCGCCGGACCGCGACGTGGCACGCATCACCTTCTTCGGACTGCACGCGCTGCAGCACCGCGGACAGGAGAGCGCGGGCATCGCCGTGAGCGATGGCGAGCACGTGATGGTGCAGCGCGAGCTCGGCCTGGTCTCCTCGGTGTTCGACGAGCCGTCGCTTCGCAGCCTGGTGGGCCACAGCGCAATCGGCCACGTGCGCTACTCCACCACCGGCAAGAACAAGTGGGACAACGCCCAGCCCGTGGCCCTGCCGCGCGGCGACGGCCTGGTGGCGCTGGGCCACAACGGCAACCCCACCAACAGCGACGCCCTGCGCCGCCGCGTGGAGGACATGGGGCATGAGCTCCGGGCCACCACCGACAGCGAGCTCATCACGGCGCTGCTGGCGCATGAGCCCGGCAGCCTGCTGGACGCCGTATGCAACGTGATGCCGCTGCTGCAGGGCGCCTATTCGATCGTCGCCCTCACCGAGGACGAGCTGGTGGCCTTCCGCGACCCCAACGGCGTGCGCCCGCTGGTGCTCGGCACGGTGGACGGCGGCTGGGTGGTGGCCAGCGAGACCTGCGCCCTCGACCAGGTGGGCGCGGAGTTCGAGCGCGAGGTGCGCCCGGGCGAGGCCGTGCGGCTGACCCCTGACGCCACCGAGAGCCGCCAGGCAATGGCGCCCACCACCCGCAGCCTCTGCATCTTCGAGGCCATCTACTTCGCGCGGCCCGACAGCATCCTCGACGACCAGGCCGTGTGGCAGAGCCGCCACGACATGGGCATCGTGCTGGCGCGTGAGGACACCCCCGAGGCCGACCTCGTGGTGGGCCTTCCCGACTCGGGCACGCCGGCCGCCATCGGCTTCGCCAAGGAGAGCGGAATCCCGTTCTCGGAGGCCGTGGTGCGCAACCGCTACGTGGGCCGATCGTTCATCCAGCCCGACCAGGAACTTCGCGCCAACGGCGTGAAGCTGAAGTTCAACCCGCTGGTGAGCGTGATCGAGGGCAAGCGCCTCGTGGTCGTCGACGACTCCATCGTGCGCGGCACCACCACCCGCCGCACGGTGCAGATGCTCAAGGACGCCGGCGCCGCCGAGGTGCACCTGCGCATCTCGAGCCCGCCCATCACCTGGCCGTGCTTCTACGGCATCGACATGGCCGACCGCGACGAGCTGATCGCCGTGGGCCAGACCGAGGCCGAGATCGCCGCGGCCGTGGGCGCCGACTCACTGCACTACCTCACGCTCGACGGCCTGCAGCGCGCCATGGGCCGCCCGGCCGAGGGCTACTGCCGCGCCTGCTTCACGGGCGAGTACCCCATCCCCGTGCCCGACGCATCGGGCAAGGAGAGGTTCGAGGCCGCCGCACACAGCGGGTAGCCTGCCCTCGTGGCCGACCGGGGGATTTCCTACGACGATGCGGGCGTCAACCTCGACGCCGCGCGGGTGCTGACCGAGGGAATCCGCGACCTGGTGCACGGCGGCACCACGGGGTTCGCCGGAACTCTGCCCATGCCCCCGATGCGCGACGGCGTGCTGGTGGCCTGCACCGACGGCGTGGGCACCAAGGTGCTGCTCGCGCGGCAGATGGGCGATGTGTCGGGGCTGGGCCAGGACCTGGTGGCGATGAGCGTGAACGACCTCGTGTGCACGGGCGCCCGGCCGCTGTTCTTCCTCGACTACCTGGCAGTCGGGAAGCTCGATCCGGACGAGGCGAAGGTGATCATCGGGGCGGTGCGGGAGGCCTGCCTCGACAGCGGCTGCGTGCTGCTGGGCGGCGAGACCGCCGAGATGCCGGGGCTCTATCAGGAGGGCCACTTCGACATGGCCGGGTTCGCCGTGGGAGCGGTGGAGCGGGCTGAGATGCTCGGCCCCGAGAAGGTGCAGGTGGGCGACGTGATCGTGGGCATCGAGAGCAGCGGCATCCACAGCAATGGCTACTCGCTTGTGCGCACGCTCGTCGACGCGGGCACTGTGGCGCCCGACCCGTCGCTTCTGGCCCCCACCCGCCTCTACCCAGCCGACGTGAAGGCGCTGCAGGCGTCGGGCGTGGAGCTCCACGCCGCCGCGCACATCACCGGCGGGGGGCTGGAGGAGAACCTGCCGCGGGCGATGCCCGATGGCATGCGCGCCGTGCTGAAACGCGGCGCGTGGCCGCAGGCCCCGGCCATCGCCCACGTGCTGGCATGCGGTGCGGTGGATGAGGAGTCCGCCTGGCGAACTTTCAACATGGGCCTGGGCATGTGCCTGGTGATGCCCGCCGCCGCCGCTGAGCGCGCGCTGGACATCGTGCAGGGATCACACCTGGTTGGCCGCGTAGAAGCCGGGCCGGCCGGCCTGGCGTGGGAGGACTGATGTTCCGCATCGCGGTGATGGTCTCGGGCAACGGGTCGAACCTGCAGGCACTGATCGACAACGTGCACGCCAACGACAAAGTGGACGCGCAGATCGTGATGGTGATCTGCTCGAAGGAGGGGGCGCGCGCAATCGAGCGCGCCGAGGCCGCGGGCATACGCACCGAGGTGGTGACCCTCGAAAGCCGGGGCGGCGACCGCGAGCGGCGCGACGGCGAGGTGGTGCGCCTGCTCCGGCTCGTGGCGCCCGACCTCGTTGTGATGGCCGGGTGGATGAGCATCGTCACGCCGGTGCTCCTCGACGCCTACCCCGACAGGGTGATCAACCTTCACCCCTCGCTGCTGCCGGCGTTCCCCGGCATGGACTCCATCGCCCAGGCGCTCGACTGGGGTGCGAAGGTAACCGGAGTGACGGTGCACATCGCCGAGGAGGCCGTGGATGGCGGGCCGCCGATCCTGCAGGAGCCGGTGCCGATCCTGCCCGGCGACACGCTCGAGGTGCTGGAGGAGCGCGTGCACGGGGTGGAGCATCGCCTGCTTGTGCGGGCAGTCACGCTGTACGCACAGGGGAAGGTCAACCGCGACCCCGCGCGGTTGCGGAGGATGATCGTCGACGAGGGAGGTTCCTGAGGTGGCAACGCGACGCGCGCTGCTGTCGGTATCCGACAAGACCGGCCTGGTGGAGCTGGCCCAGGGGCTGGCCGCCGAGGGGGTGCAGCTCATCAGCACCGGCGGCACGGCCAAGGCCCTGCGCGATGCGGGCCTCGAGGTGACCGACGTGAGCGAGGTGACCGGCCACCCGGAGATCATGGGCGGGCGCGTGAAGACGCTGCACCCCAAGGTGCACGGGGGCATCCTCGCCCGCAAGGACCACTCGGGCGACGCCGAGGACATGGCCGCCAACGGCATCGAGGCCATCGACATGGTGGTGGTGAACCTCTACCCGTTCGAGGAGGCCGCGGCGAAGGACGGCCTTGGCCGCGCCGAGGTGGTGGAGGAGATCGACATCGGAGGGCCCGCCATGGTGCGGGCATCGGCCAAGAACCACGACCGCGTGGCGATCGTGACCGACCCCTCGCAGTACGAGGCCGTGCTGGCCGAGGTGAAGGGCGGCGGCTGGGTGGGCGACGCCACCCGGCGCGCGCTGGCCGCAGCGGCCTTCCGCAAGACGGCCGCATACGACACCGCCATCGCGGCATGGATGGCCGGCGAGGGCGACCCCGACGTGGACTTCCCCGACCGCTTCACCGTGGGCTTCCGCAAGGAGCTCGAGTGCAGCTACGGCGAGAACCCGCACCAGCGGGGCGCCTACTACCGCCAGATCGGTGCTCCCCAGCACCTTCTGGGCGGGGTGGAGGTGCGCCACGGCAAGCCCCTTTCCTACAACAACCTGCTGGATGTCGACGCCGCCCGCGGCCTGGCCGCGGAGTTCGCCGCCCCGGCCGTGGTGATCATCAAGCACAACACCCCCTGCGGCGTGGCGCTGGGCGACGACCTCGCCAGCGCCTACCTGCGCGCCCAGGCCTGCGACCCGGTGTCGGCGTTCGGCGGGGTGTACGCGGTGAACCGCACGGTGGACCTGGCGCTGGCCGAGCACCTGGCCGAGATGTTCGTGGAGGTGCTGTGGGCGCCGGGCTACGACGAGGACGCCTTCGAGGTGCTCACGCGCAAGCCCAACGTGCGCCTGCTCGACACCGGCGGCGAGCTGGTGCGGCCCGGCAACGCCGGCGAGCCGGTGTACCGGCGCGTGCTCGGCGGGGTGCTGGTGCAGGACCCCGACGACGTGCCCGAGGGCCGCGACACCATGAGCGTGGTCACCAAGCGCGCGCCCACCGACCAGGAGTGGGCCGACCTGGTGTTCGCGTGGAAGGTGGCCAAGCACGTGAAGAGCAACGCGATCGTGTT
>SXZC01000107.1 GCA_005788075.1 Actinomycetota bacterium | reverse complement strand
GGGTGGAACTGCACCCCGAACCTGCGACCGGCGCGGTCCTCCATGGCGGCGATGGGCGCTCCGGGGGTCTCGGCCGTCACCGCGAATCCCTCGGGGGCGGTGGTGACGGCGTCGCGGTGGCTCATCCAGCAGGTCTCGGCCGGGAGGTCGCGGAACAGCCCGTCACGCGAGTGCACCCGGATGTCCGTGCGCCCGAACTCGCCCGATCCGTTGTTGGTGACCACGCCGCCCAGCGCCTGCGCCATCGACTGCATGCCGTAGCAAATGCCCAGAACGGGGATGCCCAGCTCGAGCAGCCGCCGGTCGAGGGACGGAGCGCCGTCCTCGTACACCGAGGCGGGGCCGCCCGAGAGGATGATGCCGCCCGGGCGGATGCGCTCGATCTCGGAGGGGTCGATGTCGTGCGGGACGATGGCCGAGAACACCCGGCACTCGCGCACCCTGCGCGCGATGAGCTGGCTGTACTGGGCGCCGAAGTCGACGACGAGGATGCCGTCGGCCGCCTGGGCCTCGAGCTCGGGGGCGAGGTGGAACGCCACCGTCAGCCCATGCCGACCGACTGCGCCTGCTGCAGCTTCTTGCCCTCGGTCTTGAGCGCGGGGGCGATCATCACCTCGCACTTCTGGAAGCTCTGGATCGACTCGTAGCCGCAGGTGGCGAGGGCGTTGCGAAGCCCGCCGATGAGGTTGAGCGAGCCGTCGTTCTCGTTGGCCGGGCCGAGCAGGATCTCGCGGATGGTGCCGATGGTCTGGGTGCGCACGCGGGTGCCGCGCGGAAGCTCTGGGTGGAACGTGGCCATGCCCCAGTGGTTGCCGTGGCCGGGTGCCTCGGCGGCCTTCGCGAGGGGCGAGCCCACCATGCAGGCGTCGGCGCCGCAGGCGATGGCCTTCGCGAGGTCGCCGCCGTACGCCATGCCGCCGTCGGCGATGACGTTCACGTAGTTGCCGGTCTCGAGCAGGTGCTGCATGCGCGCGCCGGCCGCGTCGGCGATGGCGGTGGCCTGCGGCACGCCCACGCCGATGACCTGGCGGGTGGTGCAGGCCGCGCCGGGGCCCACGCCCACGAGCACGCCCACCGCGCCGGTGCGCATGAGGTGGAGCGCCGTGGAGTACGACGCGCAACCGCCCACGATGACCGGCACCGGGAGGTCGGCGATGAACTGCTTGAGGTTGAGCGGCTCGACCGACGACGAGACGTGCTCGGCCGAGACCACCGTGCCCTGGATCACCAGGATGTCAAGGCCGGCGTCGAGGGCCGGGCCGATGAACTGCTCCACGCGCTGAGGGGTGAGCGATCCGGCCGTGAGCACGCCCGATGCCTTGATCTCCCTGATGCGCTCGACCATGAGGTCGGAGTCGACGTCGCGGGCCCGGTAGATGTCCTGCAGGCCGGCCGTGGCGGTCTCGGGCGGGTACTCGGCGATCTTGCGCAGCTCGGCATCGGGATCCTCATACCGGCTCTGGATGCCCTCGAGGTTGAGCACGCCGAGGCCGCCGAGCTTGCCGATCTCGATCGCGGTGGCCGGGGACACCACGCCATCCATGGCGGATGCCAGCAGCGGCATCTCGAGCGTGTAGGGGCCGAGCTCCCACGAGAGGTCGACGTCCTCGGGGTCGCGGGTGCGCCTGCTGGGGACGATGGCGATCTCATCGAGGCCGTATGCCCGTCGCCCTCGCTTGCCACGGCCGATCTCGATCTCCACCCGGTCTCCCCCAGTCGCTCGTCGGTTGAAGAGGCAACCTACCAGCCCCGTCCGGACGTCCGGAGGCCTCTTTCGAGCGCATCGCGGGGGCCCCTCAGGCCCCCGCGGCGACCTCCTCCACGGCCACCTGGCGGGCGAGCGCGCTGACGTCGGCGGGGTCCACCACGCCGGCGCCGAGCAACCCGGTGCTGGCCGCGCCCGATGCCACGGCGCGCCGGAGCGCGGCCTCGCGGTCATCGCCCTCGTACGTGCCGGCCAGGTAGCCGGCGAGAAAGGCATCACCCGAGCCCACGGTGCTCACCACGTCGGTGCGCACGCCGATGCGCGCCTGCAGCGTGATGCGCCCGTTGCCGCCGTCGGCTGCCGGCAGGCGGGCCACGCAGCCGCGCTCGTCGTGCACCAGCGCGGAGCGGGCCCCGAGCGAGCACAGCGCCTCGGCGCCCACCGCGGCGTCCTCGTCGTCGGCGAACTCGTTGCCCACCACCTCCTCGGCCTCGCGCACGTTCGGGCTCACGAGCCAGGGCTCGGCCGGAAGCGCGCTGCGCAGGGCAGGCCCGGGTGCGTCGACGACGATCGGCAGGTCGTCACGGCCGATCTCCGCGGCGAGCACCGCGTAGAAGTCGGCGGGCACATCGCGGGGAAGCGATCCGGCGAGCACGACGATGTCGGCGCCCTTCGCAAGGTAGGCGAGCTTCTCCATGAGCAGCGCCAACTCGGCGTCGGCCACGGATGGGCCGTACTCGTTGATCTCGGTCTGTTGCAACGAGGTGGGATCCACCACCGCCGTCGAGGTGCGCGACTCATCCGCGATGCGCACGAAGTCGTTGAGGATTCCCTCGGCCGTGAGCTGCTCGATGATCGCCGTGCCTGTGCGCCCGCCCGCGAGGCCGGTGGCGATGACGGGCTGGCCCAGGTTGCGCAGCGCGCGGGCGATGTTCACGCCCTTGCCGCCCGGGAGCGTCATGGCCTCGCTGGCCCGGTGGCGGCGCCCCGCCTGGAAGTTCGGGACGCTGAGGGTGCGGTCGAGGGCCGCGTTGAGCGTGACGGTGAGGATCATGAGAACACGGACCCTATCCCGGAGAACGCGTTCTTAAGCGAATCGCCGAAACCTGCGGCATCCACGGAGGCCGTGGCCACGAGCGCGGAACGCGCCACCACCGCGCCGTCCTGCACCACCTCCACCCGCCCGACCCGCTCGCCACGACGCACCGGCGCCGACGCCATGGACGGGGCGACCACCCTCATCGACACCGGCTTGCCCACCCGTACCGTCGCGGCCACGGGCGCGGGCGACGCCAGGCCCACGGTCGCGCCAGGCACGCCCTGAACCGCCAGATCCACCACCGTGCGCCCGCGCGGAATCACCACGGGGCGAGCGTAGTTGGAGAACGCCCACTCGAGCAGCGCCTTGCTGTCGGCGGCGCGGGTGGCGCGATCGGGCTCGCCCATCACCACCGCGTAGAAGTCGCGTCCGAGCCTGTCGGACGTCGCGTGGGACACCAGCACGTAGCCGGCGCCGTTGGTGTGGCCCGTCTTGATGCCGTCGGCCTCGGGCATGATCGACAGCAGGTCGTTCTCGCTCTCGAGCTGCACCCGCCCGGACCCCGCGGGGTTGGGGATGCTCACGCGGCGCTGGCCCACCAGCTCGCGCAGGAACGGGTCCTTCATCACGGCCCGCCCCAGCACCAGGAGGTCGCGGGGCGACGACCTGTGCCCGGGCTCGTCGAGGCCGTGCGGGTTCGCGAACCGCGTGGCCGTGAGGCCCATCTCCTTCGCCTTGTCATTCATGCGGGTGACGAACTCGGCCTCAGACCCCGATACGGCGTAGGCGATCGCGATGGCCGCGTCGTTGCCGCTGCCGATCATGAGGCCGCGGATGAGGTCGCGCATGGTGATGCGCTGCCCGGGCTTGAGCCCCGCCGACGACTCCCCCACTCCCCCAGCCGCCGGCACCACGGTGACGACCCGGTCGGGGTCGCCGCTCTCGAGCGCCACGAGGGCCGTCATCATCTTCGTGGTGCTGGCCATGGGACGCGCCGTGTCGGCATCGCGCTCCGCGAGCACCTCGCCGGTCTGGCCGTCGACGAGCAACCACGAGGTGCCGGACGGTGTCGGCGGAGGGCCGAGGGCCGTGGCGGCGGCAGGCGCGATGAGCGCGGCCAGCAGGGCTGCCCGGATCAGGTTCCGCACGCCTCGATGGTACCAGCGTGCCCTCGGGGCGAGGCACCGGGGTGCCGGGGGTGCAACCCTTAGGGGGTGAGCACCGAGACCGCCGAGACGGCCGTCCTGCCCGCCACCACGGGCCCGGCGGGCCTGACCGAGGCGGAGGCCGCGGCACGGAGGCCCAGGCACCGGCCGCGCCCGCCCGGGCGCTCGTACGCGAGCATCGTCCGCGCGAACGTCTTCACGGTGTTCAACCTGATCCTCGCGGCGTTCGCGGTGATCACCCTGGCGTTCGGCGACTGGCGCGACGTCTTCTTCCTGGCGATCCTGGTGATCAACATCACCATCGGCATCGCGCAGGAGGTGCGGGCCAAGCGCGCGGTCGAGCGGCTTGCCGCCCTGGTGGCGCCCACCGCCCGCGTGGTGCGCGACGGACGCGAGCGGGGCCTCCCGGTTGACGACGTGGTGCCCGGCGACCTGCTGCTCATCGGCGCCGGCGACCAGGTGGTGGCCGATGGCACGCTGCGCACCGCCGACGCGCTCGCGCTCGACGAGGCGGTGCTCACCGGCGAGTCGCGGCCGGTCACCCACGAGGCAGGAGACCAGGTGCGTGCCGGCGCCTTCTGCGCCGAGGGGTCGGGCTCATACGTGGCCGAGGCCGTGGGCGAGGACTCCTACGCGGGGCACGTCTCGAACCTCGCGCGCTCGTTCCGCCACCCGCTCTCCCCCCTGCAGCGCGGCATGAATCGCCTGCTGCTGGCCATGGTGGCCATCATGATCCCGCTGGGCGCGGTGCTGGCCCTCGCGCTCTGGCGCACCAGCCCCGACCTCGAGGAGGCCGTGTCCACGGCGACGGCGGCCATGGTCACGATGATTCCCGAGGGGCTCATCCTGCTCGCCAGCATCACGTACGCGGTGAGCACGATCCGCATGTCGCGGCGAGGGGCGCTGGCACAGCAGCTCTCGGCCATCGAGGCGCTTGCATCGGCGGACATGGTGCTGGTGGACAAGACCGGCACGCTCACCACCGGCGATGCCCGACTCGTGCACCGCGACCCCTCTGCCGGCGTGGACGAGGGCGCGCTCGACGCGGCGCTGGCCGAGTACGCGGCCTGCTGGCCCGACAGGGACGAGACGCTCGACGCCATCGCGCGCGAGTTGCCCCACGACCCCGTGCAGCCCGACGAGGTGGTGCCCTTCAGCTCCCGCAGGCGCTGGGCGGGCGTGCGCCTGGGTGATCGCGTGCTCGCGCTGGGCGCGCCGGGCGTGCTCAACCCCGGCCCGCTCGCCGACGTCGTGCACCGCGAGTCGAGCCAGGGCCGTCGCGTGCTGGTGCTGGCGCACGGGACGGGGCCGCTCGGCGAGCCGGGGCCCGATGATCCGCCCCCCGCGGGCCTGCGGGCCATGGGTGTGGTGGCGCTGGCCGAGACCCTGCAGCCCGACGTCCGCGGCGCGGTGGAGGTCCTCGGGCGCGAGGGCATCCCCGTGCACGTGGTGTCGGGCGATGCACCGGCCACCGTCGGGGCCATCGCCGCCGACTGCGGCATCCACTCCAGCTCGCCGATCCTGGCATCGGAGCTGCCCACCGACCCCACGGCGCTCGCGCGCGTGGTCACCGGCGCGGGCATCGTGGGCCGCGCAACGCCCGACGACAAGGAGCGCATCGTCGGCGCGCTGGCGGCCGAGGGCTACAACGTCGCGATGATCGGAGACGGCGTGAACGACGTCCCCGCGCTCAAGAAGTCGCGGGTGGCCATCGCCCCCGGCGAGGCGAGCCAGATGGCGCGCGCGGTGGCCGACATCGTGATGGTGCGCGGCGGCTTCGCATCACTCGCGCCGATGATCCTCGAGGGGCGCCAGGCGCTTCGCAACCTGCAGCGCGTGAGCAAGCTGTTCGTCGCGAAGTCGTTCCTCGCGGCGTTCCTCATCCTCACCATCGGGCTCGTGCCCACCACGTATCCATTCCTGCCGCGCCACCTCACGCTGCTGTCATTCCTCACGGTGGGCATACCGGCGTTCTTCCTCGCCCTTGCCCCGAGCACGGGCGCCTGGAAGGCCCGCGACTACCTCGGGTCGACATTCCGCTTCGCCCTGCCCGCGGGCGTGGCCGCAGGCCTCGGCGTGGTGTCGGCCTACCTGTTCTCGCTCAACGTCCTCTTCGACGACGTGGCATCGGCGCGCACCGTGGCCGTGACCGCGCTCATGGCCATCGGCCTCTGGCTCGTACTCGTGCTCGAGGTATCCGGGGTGAAGCGCAGCGCCTGGGTCATCTTCATGTGCCTCGCCATGGCCGGGATCTACGTGGCGGTCATCCTCGTCGCGCCGCTGCGCGAGTTCTTCGAGCTCACCACCATGAGCGCGCTGAGCGTCGTCGTCGCCATCTCCGGCGCCGCCATCACCGCCTCGGGGCTCTGGATGCTCGACCGCCAGTTCCGCCCAGAGCCCCTTCGCGGGCCGCTCCCCCGCTGGCTCGCCCGGCTCCTCCCCGAGTCATTCCGCGCCGACCCCGAGGGCACGAAGCCGGGCGACTAGGGCCGACGCGCGACGGGCACCCCGGGGGTCGACATGCTTCCCTCGGTCGCCAAGGGCAGCGCAAGCGTCCCGGGCTGCGCCCGGGAAGGCATGGCGGCATTGGTCTTCCCTACGGGAACATGCCGACCCCCGGGGTGCCCGTGGCGGGGTCACTAGTCGAGCGGCTTCCCGCCGCGGAGCTCGGGGTGGTAGCGCATGAAGCGGTCGTCGAGGTCGTCGAGCTCGCGCGTGCGGACGATGCCCGGAATGGCGCCGACGCGCTCGTAGTGGCCGGCGACGGCCGGGCCGCCGAGGGTGATGTCGTCGTAGTAGTTGGCCCAGCCGACGAGCATGTAGGCGTAGATGTCGGACACGCCGAAGCTGTCGCCGGCGAGCCACTCGTGGTCCGACAGCCAGGCCTCGAGGTGGCGCCCGTGGCGGTCCATGTTCTCGCGGCCGCGCACCTCGAGCGACTCCTGCGCAGACTCGTTGTTGGTGAAGTAGAAGCCCGCCATGATCGGCCACCACCCCACGTGGAGGGTGTTGGCGCACCACGTGACCCAGCGGTAGTGATCGGCACGGGCCGTAGTGCCGATGGCCGGGGCCAGGCCCGCCTCGGGGAAGCGGTCGCCGATCCACAGGAGGATCGCCCCGGTCTCGGCGAGGCGCACGTCGCCCTCGCGCAGGGCAGGGACGCGCTGCAGCGGATTCGCCTCGGCGAATCCCGGGGCCTCGTCGCGGCGGCGCGGGTGGACGTCCACCACCTCGTAGTCGGCGCCGGCGCACTCGAGCGCGGCGCGCGCGGCGAACGACGATGAACCGGTGATCTGGAACAGGGTGATCATCACGCCTCCTCAGGCGGTGCGGGGTCGGGAAGGTCCATGAGCAGGCGCGCCACCGCGCCGTAGTCGAGCTCGCCGTCGACGTCCTCGAACAGCCGGGCCGCCGGGTCGCCGATGGCAAGGGGATGTCCCGCGAGGTCGCGGGCGTGGCCGAGGTCCTTGCGCAGGTCGCGCGCGCGGAAGCCCGGGGCGTGGTTGCCGGCGAGCACCCTCGGGAACAGGTTTCGCAGTTGCCAGGAGTCACCCGACGACGCCATGACCACCCTGGCGAGCACCTCGGGGTCGACCCCGGCGCGCTGGCCCATGCCGAAGGCCTCGGCGGTGCCGGCGCTGATCACGGCCACGAGCAGGTTGTTCACGAGCTTGGCCACGAGCCCCGAGCCCACGGGACCGCAGTGCACCCGCTTGGCGGGGTCGCCGATGAGGTCGAGCACCGGCGCGGCCGCGGCCACCCCGGCATCCGTGCCACCGCACATGACGGCGAGGGTGCCGGCGGCGGCACCGGGCGGCCCGCCGCTCACGGGGCAGTCGAGGTACTCCGTGCCCACGCTCGCGGCCAGCACGGCGGCCTCGCGCGCGACCTCAGGGGCGATCGTCGAGGTGTCGATGATGATGGGCGGCGGAGCGTCGGCGGTCACGATGAGCTCGACCACCTCGATCACGTGCTCGGAGTCGGTCACCGACAACAGGGCGATGTCGGCGCCGTCCACGGCCGCCACCACGCCGGGCGCCAGGCGGGCGGGCAGGCCCTCGGCCTTCGCAGGCGTGCGGGCGTAGACGACCACCTCGTGGCCGCCCTCGGCGATGTTCCGGATCATCCCGGCGCCCATCAGGCCGGCCCCGACGACTCCCACGTGCATGGCCGCCACCCTACTGCTCACCGTTAGCCCCGTCGCGCGCGTGCTGCTCGCGGTCGGCCCCGGCACCGGGGCCCCCGCGCCAGTCGCAGCCCGGGCAGCGATCCTCGCCCTCGATGTGCCCCTCCGCCCATGCGCGGGCGGCCACCATCGGCAGCACGCGATCGACGGGCCGCCCCTCGCGCAGCAGGCCGAGCGCGCCGATCACGATGGCCACGAGCACCGGGTCGGCGGGATCGGGAAACGGCGGCACCGGGCCGGGCGGGGCGAGGCCGGGCACCGGGCCGGCGTCCGCGGACCCGCAGGCTTCCGCGATGTCCCCTGGGCGCGACGGCCCCCGGTCGAACCCGCAGCGCCCGTCGCAGCCCTCGCAGGAATCCTCGCCGGAGAGGTGCCCCTCCATCCACGCATGCACGGCGAGGTCCACCACGGCCTGCGCCGGCGATCCCTCATCGGCCACGCGAGATGCACGGCCGAGCAGTGCCGCGAGCACTGCCGAGTCGGCGGGGGGCGCCGGGGGGATGTCCACGTCGCCCGAGAACAGCGGGTGCGCCGCCGGGCGGAACCCGGTGGGCCCGTCGGTGCCCATCAGGTCGGCGTGGACCCGGGTCGCAGGCGGCGCGCACCCCAGCGCCAGGCCGCCAGCACGGCCGGCGCGAAGGCGAGCGCGCAGATGTCGAAGAGCACGTAGCCCGCAGCCGCGCCGCTGGGCGGGTTGCCGTTGGTGATGCCAAGGCCCGGCACGTACTCGTGCCACACCCAGGTGCCCACCCACGTGCCCCAGATCTCGAGGAAGGCCACGAAGAAGAACACCCCGGCGTAGAGCACGGGCGCGCGGCCGATGATGAGGAACACCACGAGGAACGCCACGGCGATGGCGCCCGCCACGTCGACGCGGCCGAGCCAGTCGGTGAGCCCGAGGATGCCCCAGCCCAGCGCGCCGGCGATGGCCACGCCGATGATGATGCGCGGGTGCACGCGTGCGATGCGCGTCTGGGAGAACCGGTATCCGGCCAGGTAGACGAGTCCGTGGCCGGCCGGCACGAACAACGGAAGGTTGCCCAGCCGGTAGTCGTAGACGCCGAACAGGCTCGAGAAGATCAGCTCGGCTGTGGTGGCCACCACCACGACCACGAACACGCGGGACCGGTCGAGCGCGCCGAGCGGAACGCAGGCGATGATGAGCACCGCCCATGCGACGACCGACAGGGTGATCTGCCACCCCATTCCACCGAGCGAATCCAGCCACAGGCCGAGCGACGTGAGCACCACGAGGAACGGGATGAAGTAACGCGGGCGCTCCGCCACGGTGAGGGCGAGCGCCCAGAGGCGACGGGGCGCGGACAGGGGCGCGACGGGGCGCCCTGCTGCGTCGAGCGTGCTCACGGGGTTGAGGTTAGACCCGACATGCGCGAACGAGGCGGGGATCCGCCACGGCGCCGGCCAGGCGGGGACGACTAGCCCTCGCGGGGCTCCTCGGCCTGCTCGTCGTCACCATGCGGGAGGGCATCGGCCCGGGCCTTCTCCTCGGCCTCCTCGATCGCCGCGAGGGCGTCGAGGCGCGAGAGCACGTCATCTCCGCCCTGCATTGTCCGGAAGCTGCTCCGGCGATCCTTCTTGGCCTTGGCCATGTGAACCTCCACCGATTACGAGCGGGATGGTACCCGGCGGGAGCGGCGTCTCCGGCGGGCCCGTCGCCTTCGCCTGCCGATGCGGTCGGTTGCCAGTGCCCTCACCAGACGATCGTCAGCGGGCGGGAACTCATAGGACGGGAGGTCCTCCCTCCGCACCCAACGGAACTGCGGGCTCACGAGCGGGCGCGGGCGCTGGAGGGGCAGGTACTCGCACTCGTAGAAGCGCAGGCGGAGCGGTCCGGCGTCCTCGCGCCAGATCATCCGGGCCTCCCCCACCTCGATGCCGAGCTCCTCGCGCAGCTCGCGCCGGAGCGCCTCGAGGTCGCGCTCTCCGGGCTCGCGCTTGCCGCCCGGGAACTCCCAGCGGCCCGCGTGCCCCGAGCCCTCAGGGCGCTGGGTGATGAGCACCCACGGACCGAGGCGGATGACCGCGGCCACCACAACCACGGGATCGTCGCGGCGCCCCATCAGCGCCCGCTCCCGGCCGGCACGAGCACCGCGCCGCGGCGATCGGCCAGCCCCTCGGCGATAAGGCTCTCGGCCGCCTCGGGGTCGGTGTCCACCGGTGCCCGGCCATCCTCGGCGAGCGCCCGCAGCAGGAACCCCCGGCGCTGGCGCATGGACCCCTCGTAGCGCGCCTGCCGCCGCCCGCGCGGAGTCACCTCGTCGACGATGCCGGCGTCGGCGGCCGGGCAGCCGGCGCGCAGCGGGCAGCCGTCGTCGCAGCGGGGCGCGCGGGCGCGGCAGTACTCGCGACCGAGGTCCATCATGGCCTGGCCGGCATCCCAGGCCCTTCCGCGCGGAGCCCCCGGCCAGCCGCCGGGGAAGCGCCGGGCCACCACGCGCTTCACGTTGACGTCCTCCGGCAGCACCGGCATCTCGTCCGCGAAGCAGCGCAGCGCGTCGGCGGTGTAGGCGCCCACGCCCGGGAGGTCCTGGTAGCGCTCCGCAGGTGGCCAGCCGTCACGCGCCACCACGACGGCCGCCGCGTGCAGGTTGCGCGCACGGCGCGGGTAGCCGAGGCCCTGCCACGCCGCGATGGCCTCCCCCACCGGCTCGGCGGCGAGGTCGTCCGCGCGCGGCCAGCGTCGCATCCAGGCGTCGTAGTACGGCAGCACACGGGAGACCGGCGTGGCCTGGAGCATGACCTCCGACACCAGGATGGCCCAGCGGTCGCGCGTGCGCCGCCACGGGAGGTCGGGGCCCTCGTCACGGAACCACCGGACGAGCCTTCTCACCGCCTGCGCCGAGGGATCGGGAGCCACGCGCCGAGTGTCCCATGAAAAACCGGGCCGCGACGGCGAACCGCTCGCGCCCGCAGGGGTCAGGCCGCGGCGGCGGACTCCCCGGGGCCCCGAGGGCTCCGTCGCGATGCGGGCTGGCCGATCGACATGGCGTGATCGAGGGTGGTCTCGGCGCCCGACCCCATGAGCCCGATCAGGGCGATGAGCACGCTGGCTGTGGCCTCGGCATCGGCGAGGGCCCGGTGCGCGGGCCGAACGGGCGCGCCGGCCCAGCCCGCGAGCGTCGAGAGGTCGTGCCGAGGCACCGCGCCGTTCAGCAACCGGCGCGCGAGCACGAGCGTGTCCAGCCACGGCTGGGTGAAGTACCCATCGCGCAGTCGCAGGCGCTCGTAGTTGAGGAACCGCAGGTCGAACGGCGCGTTGTGCGCCACCAGCACGTCGTCGCGCGCGAACGCGATGAACGCCGGCAGCGCGACGTCGATGACCGGCTGGCCGCGCACCATGGCGTCATCGATCCCGGTGATGCCGGTGATGTGCGCCGGGATCGGCTGCTCGGGGTCGACGAGCGTGGAGAACCGGTCGGTGATGCGCAGTCCCTCCACGCGCACGGCGCCGATCTCGGTGATGGCCGACGAGCCGGGGGCGCCGCCGGTCGTCTCGAGGTCGACGATGCAGAAGGTCGTGACGCCGAGCGCGGTGCCGTCGCGGGCGCCGCCGGCGTCGGCGATCAGGTCGCCGTCCCAGGCCAGCCGGGAGTCGCCGGCCACGATGTCGCGGGCCAGCCGCTCGGCCACCGGTTCCGGGCAGCCGCCGATGCCCAGGGCCTCCACCGCGACCTCGGCCACCGATACCGGCCGGCCGAGCCGGGCGATGAGGTCGCGCACGCGGTCGCCCGCGGTGTGCGCCCCCTCCGAACCCGGAGTGGGAGCCCTCGATGGGATCGGCGACAGGTCGGTCGGCGGCTCGGGGTCTCCCATCGCGCTGGATCCTACGAACGGCCTCCGACGCCACCGGCTGCCCGGGCGAACGCCCGTACTCCCCCCAGACCGGCGCCCGCCGTGCTTACGCTTCGTCCATGTCCACCCGGCGCCGATCAGTGACGGCCGGCCTCGACGACCAGCAGATGGAGGCGTGGCATGGGTTCCTCCGGGCCCACTCCGCACTCGTCCGCGAACTGGATGTCGAGATGCAGGCCGAGCACGGGATGTCACTGACCCAGTACGAGGTCCTCCTGCTGCTGTCGAAGTCCGATGGCGGCGCCGCGCGCATGAGCGACCTGGCCGACGGGGCCCTGCTCTCGCTCTCGGGCCTCTCCCGCCTGGTCGACCGCCTTGTCGCCATGGGCCTCGTGGAGCGCATGCAGTGCCCGAACGACCGGCGCAGCTCGCTGGCGCGCCTCACTCCGCTCGGCCGACGGCGGTTCCGCGAGGCACAGCCCACGCACCACGAGGGCGTGCACCGCCTCTTCATCGACCGCCTTCCGGCGGATGTCCTGCCTGCCCTCAACCAGACCTGGCAGGCGCTGGACGCACCCGCCGCCTAGCGCGGGCGGGCGGGCACCTGCGCGGTGGCCGACACCGCGATGCCGGGCATGGCCACGGCCACCACGAGCTTGCCCTTGCGCCGGGGCACCGCGATGAGCGCCTTGCCGTCGGGGCGGCTGGTCACGGCCACGCCCTTTCCGTTGGGCAGGCGCGCGCGCAGCGGCACGCTGGACATCGGGTTGCCCGACTGGTCGCGCACCGTGGCGATCCAGAGGTCGCCCTTGCGCGGGTTGATGCCGGCGCGCGTGGTGAGGGCCTTGCCGGCACGTGCGAGCGTGACCGCCTTGGGCACCAGCACGGGAGCCGCGGCGGCGGCGCCCGAGCAGATGGGCCCGGGGTCGCCGAGCCCGGCGTACGACCACACGGCCCCGCCGATGGCCTCGGCCATCTTCTGGCGGAAGTCGGGCTGGGCGAGCAGCGCGACGTCCGTCCCGCTCGAGAGGAAGCCGCCCTCCACGAGCACGGCGGGCATGGTGGTCTCGCGCACCACGAAGAACGATCGCTCGCGCACGCCGCGGTCGGGCAGGCCGAGGCAGGCGACCAGCGAGCGCTGGATCGCCGCGGCCAGCGCCTGCGTGGGCTCGGGCGCGCCGATCTTCACGTAGGTCTCGGTGCCGCTCGCCGGCGTCCTCGCGCTGTTCTGGTGGATCGACACGAAGATCTCCGCCGGGCGCGCGTTGGCCAGGTCGGTGCGCGCGCGAAGGTCGGTGCCGACGTCGGTGTACGGCACGTCGCCGCCCGCGTTGTCGGTGGTGCGCGTCATGAGGGTCGGGAACCCGCGGGCCATGAGCCACGCGTTGAGCCGGTTGGCGACGTCGAGGTTGACATCCTTCTCGAAGAGCACCGGCTGCAGCTGCGCGTTGACGCGGGGCTCCAGCCCCGTCACGGCGCCCGGCGGAAGGATTCCCACTGCGCCCGAATCACCGCCGCCGTGGCCCGCGTCGATCGCCACCACGGGGAGGGCCGCGGCCGCTGACGCCGTGGCGACCACGATGGCAACCGCGGCGAGGAGTGTCCGTCCGATGCGCACGTCGGGCATCTAAGCCGCTGGCGCGGCGTCGTGCGCCCGGGATGTCGCCCCCCGACCTGCGCCGCGGCCGACGCCGATCGCGTGGCTAGCCTCAGACCATGCCGCGCGCCGCCGTGATCGCCGCCGCGGGGGCCCTTGCCCTCGTGCCCATCGCCGCATTCGCGGCCACGGGCGACGTCTCGCGCCTGGGCCTGCTGCCGGATGGCTCCGCGGCATCGTCCTCGGTGCAGGGCGCGACGTTCTCGCCCGATGGCCGCTACGTGCTCATCACGTCGAGCGCGGCGCTGTCGGGAACCTCCACCGGCGGCGTGCGCCAGCTCTTCATGCGGGATCGCACCACGGGTCGCACCACGATGGTGTCCACGAGCGCATCGGCGCAGCCCGCGACGTCGCCGGTGGACGATCCGGCCACCTCGCGCGCGTACGCGGCCTCGCTCGACGGCCGGTACGTGGTGTTCGCCACCGCGGCATCGAACCTCGTCACCGGCGACTCCAACGGCGCCATGGACGTCTTCCGCAAGGACACCGCCACGGGCAGGGTGGTGCTCGTGTCGCGCAACGCGCGGGGCGAGTCGGTGAGCGGCGGGGTCACGGGCCAGCCCTCGATTTCGGCCGACGGCTCGAAGGTGGCGTTCACGTCCGGCACCGGGGCGCTCCTTGCCGCCGACACCAACGCGGTGGATGACATCTACATGGCGGACATGCGCGCGGGCGGCGCCCTGGCGCTCGTGAGCCGCAGCGCAAGCGGCGTGCAGTCGACGCAGGCCGTCGGGCGCCCGGCCATCAGCGCGGATGGGCGCTCCATCGCGTTCGAGGGAACCGCCGCCGCGTCGGTGCTGGCACAGGGCGATTCCGACGGCTTCGCCGACGTCTACGTGGCGCGCCCGCAGGAGCGCACGATCGTGGTGGCCAGCCTGCCCAACGGGGGCACGGACAATGGCGACTCCTCGCTGCCCTCGATATCGGGCGACGGCTCGCTCGTGGCCTTCTCGTCCGCTGCCATGCTCGTGCCCACCGATACCGGGGCCGACCGCGACGCCTACGTGCGCGACCTCGATGCGGGCACCACCCGACGGGTCTCGGGCGAGACCATCTCGAATGCACCGGTGATCAGCGTGAATGGTGCGCGCGTGGCCTTCGCCGGGCTGCAGGTGACTGGCGGCGCGGATCCGGATGACACGGGTAGCGTCGACAAGGTCTATGTGCGCACGCTCGCGACGAACGCGCTGTACCGGGCCTCGCGCACGGCGTCGGGGGCGGCGCCCTCGCAGCCCAGCGGTCGCGCGGCCATCAGCGGCAGCGGGAGCCTGGCGTCGTTCACGGTTGCTCAGTCCCCGGGCGGCATCACCGATGCCTGGCTCACGGACGTCGGGGCCGTCGGCGCCACGGCTCCGGCGCTCACAGCCACCGCAACGCTCGCGGGACGCCGCCTCACGGTGTCGGGCCGCGCCACCGACGACGCCGGCGTGACCTCCGTGATGGTGGGCCGCCGGTCGGCGCGCATCGCGGATGACGGCGCCTACTCGGTCACCTCCACCGCGCCGGTGGGCACCGAGTCGGTGACCGTGCAGGCCACGAGCGGGCTCGGCGCCACGGCGTCGGTGACGACGTCCGTCACCCGTACGGGGCCCTCGCGCGGGCGGTCGCAGGCCGCGCCGCGTCCGCGGGGCCTGCGCGTGAAGGTGGCGCGTCCCTGGCTGAGGGCGCAGTTCACCGTGCCGGCACGGGCGTCATGGCGCGTGGAGCTGCGCAAGCGCGTGCAGGGACCCGCCCGCGCCGCGGCATTCCGCCTTGTGGCATCGCGCTCGGGCGGACCGGCGGCCGGGCGCCGCACCGCGCGCGTGCGCATCCCGGCCCGCACGGCGCCGGGGCGCTACCAGGTGCGCGTGCTGATGTCGTCGGCCCTCGGACTGGGCACGACGGCGCGTACGATCACGATCCCGTGATGTTCCCGCTCAAGAGCTCGCGCTGGTCACGCATGCTGACGTCCACCGGTGGCCCCTACGAGGCCGAGGTGCGCGACGACGCCGTGAGCGTGCGGATGGGATGGGTGGGGCATGCCGACGTGCCGATCGAGCGCATCGCCCGCGTATGGACCCGCAAGTGGCCGTGGTGGGCCGGCATGGGCGTGCGCATCGCGAAGGGCATGGTGGTGTTCGCGCCCGCGCCCGGCGAGGGCGTGGTGCTCGAGACCGACGAGCCCATCACGGTGCACTGCCCGATGGAGTGGAAGACCTCGCGCGTGCTCGTGGTGGCCCGCGACCCCTCGGCGTTCGCCGAGGCCGTCGCCGCGCGCCGCGCGGGCATCGACCCCGGCGAGGCCGCCTAGGCGCCTAGGACGTGATCTCGACGGCCACCAGGCGGTTGCCGTCGGGGTCGAGAAACTCCATGGACAGCGCGCCGCCCATGTCCTCGACGGGATCCTTCTTGGCTCCGGCTGCGTCGAGGGCGGCCTCGAGGGCGCGCATGTCGGCCACGCGGAATGTCACGGTCGCGCCACCCTGGTGCGGGGAGGTCGCGAGCTCGCCGAACAGCCCCACCTCGGTGCCCCCCACCGAGAACTGCGCCCAGTCGTTGCCCGCGCGCTGGCTCAGCTCGAGCCCGAGCACGCCCTC
>SXZC01000106.1 GCA_005788075.1 Actinomycetota bacterium | reverse complement strand
GCTGCACCTGAGCGGCTACGCGCTGTCGCTGGACGACAACCGCGCGTTTCGCCAGTGGGGCAGCCGCACGCCCGGGCACCCCGAGCGTGGGCACGTGCCGGGCGTCGAGGTGACCACCGGCCCCCTGGGCCAGGGCCTCGGCAACGCCGTCGGGCTCGCGCTGGCCGAGGCCATGCTCGCCGCCGAGTTCAACCGGCCCGGGCACGCCGTGGTGGACCACCACACGTGGGTGATCGCGTCGGACGGCGACCTGATGGAGGGCATCTCGCACGAGTCGTGCTCGCTCGCGGACTTCCTGCGCCTCGGCAAGCTCGTGGTGATCTTCGACGACAACACCATCAGCCTCGATGGTCCCACCGGCATGTCCACCGGCGACGACGTCACGACGCGCTTCGACGCCTACGGCTGGAGGGTGCTCGAGATTGCCGACGCCAACGACCTCGCCGAGATCGACCGGGTGCTCGACGAGGCCCGCGACGGCGACGGCCGCCCGACCCTGGTGCGCTACCGCTCGCACATCGGATTCGGCGCGCCGAACGTGCAGGACACCAGCAAGGCGCATGGCGCGCCGCTGGGCCCCGACGAGGCGCGCCTCGCGAAGCAGGCCTACGGCTGGCCCGAGGACGCCGAGTTCCTCGTGCCCGACGACGTGGCGGCATGGGCCCCGGTGCTGCGCGAGCGCGGCGCCGGGCTGGTGTCCGCCTGGGACGCCGCGATGGACGCCTACGCGGCCGACTTCCCCGCCGAGGCCGCCGAGCTGCGCAGGCGCCTGGCCGGCGAGCTGCCCGCCGGGTGGGACGCGTCTCTGCCCACGTTCGAGGAGGGCGAGTCACCGGCCACCCGCGTGGCGTCCACGGTCGCGCTCAACGCGATCGCCGCCACGGTGCCCGAGCTCGTGGGCGGCGCCGCCGACCTCGCGAGCTCCACCGGCACGGTCATCAAGGACTCCCCCGACGTTGCCCCGGGCTCCTTCGCCGGGCGCAACATCCGCTTCGGGGTGCGCGAGTTCGGCATGGCGGCGGCGGTCAACGGCATGACGGCCCACGGCGGCTTCCGCGCCTACGGCTCGACCTTCATGACGTTCTCGGACTACATGAAGAACGCCATCCGCATGGCCGCCCTGCAGGCGCTGCCGTCGATCCTGGTGTTCACCCACGACTCCGTGGCGGTGGGCGAGGACGGCCCCACGCACTAGCCCATCGAGCAGCTCGCGGCCCTGCGGTCGATCCCGGGCCTGGTGACCATCCGCCCCGCCGATGCCCGCGAGACGGCGCAGGCGTGGCGCATCGCCGTGGCCCGAGAGGATGGGCCCACCGCGCTCGTGCTCACCCGCCAGGGCGTGCCGGTGCTCCCGATGGAGCAGCCGCCGGTGGATCGCGGGGCCTACGTGCTGGCGCCCGGAGGCGACTGCATCATCATCGCCACCGGCTCGGAGGTGTCGCTGGCGCTTGCGGCGCGTGACCTGCTGGCCGGTGAGGGGGTGTCGGCCCGCGTGGTGAGCATGCCCTCGTGGGAGCTCTTCCTCGCGCAGTCCGATGCCTACCGCGACGAGGTGCTGCCGCCGGCCATCGCCGCGCGCGTGTCGGTGGAGGCCGCATCCACGTTCGGGTGGGCCCGCTGGACCGGCACGTGGGGTCGCACGGTGGGCATCGACCGCTTCGGCGAGTCCGCTCCCGGCGGGACCGTGATGGAGCAGCTGGGCATGACCCCCGAGGTCGTGGCGACCGCGGCCCGCGCCTCGCTGGCGGCGGCGCCCGGCTGATGAGGGTGATCCTGCGCCCCGGCCCGGCGGCCGGCCTCGTGGAGGAGGCGGTCGCGGATGCCGAGGCGCGGGGCCTCGTGGACCAGGTGCTGGCTGGTGATCCGGCGGCATGGGGCAACCACGCCGATGCCGCCCGCGCGTGGACCGGCTGGATGCGGGCGCCCGAGGACATGCGGGCAGAGGTGCCGGCCATCGATGCCCTTGTCGACGGCGCGGGTGCCAAGGGCATCGACCACGTGCTGGTGCTGGGAATGGGTGGCTCGAGCCTGTCCCCCGAGGTGACGCGGCGCACGTTCGGCCACGGCCGTGGCATCGAGCTGCGCATCCTCGACTCCACCGACCCCGTGGCGGTGACGCAGGTGACCGACGGCATCGATCCGGCGCGCTGCCTTGCCATCACCTCGTCGAAGAGCGGAACCACGGCCGAGCCGCTGGCGTTCCTCGCGCACGTCGAGCAGTTCCTCGCCGACGGCCTGGGTGACGCGGCGCGGCAGCACCTCATCGCCATCACCGACCCGGGAACGCCCCTCGCCACGATGGCGCTCGAGCAGGGCTGGCGCATGGTGGCCGAGAACCCGCCGGACGTGGGCGGGCGCTTCTCGGCCCTCACGCTGTTCGGGCTCATCCCCATGGCATTCGCGGGCGTGCCCCTGCTGCCGCTGCTCGACCGCGCCGCCGCCGCGCGCGTCGACCCTCAGCCCGTGCGCATGGGAGTCGCGCTCGCCGCGCTCGCGCGCGCCGGGCGCGACAAGCTCACGATCATCGCCGACCCGGGCATCGGATCCTTCGGCCTCTGGGCCGAGCAACTGGTGGCCGAGAGCCTCGGCAAGCAGGGCGAGGGAATCGTGCCCATCGCCGACGAGCCGCTCGGTGACGCATCCGACTACGGGTCCGATCGCGTGCTGCTGCACCTGCGCCTCACCGGCGAGCACGACGCCGATGTCGTCGCGATCGGCGCCACGGGCATCCCGGTATTCGTGATGGACATCCGCGAGCCGCTCGACGTGGCCGGCCTCTACATGGGCCTCGAGATGGCCGTCGCCACCGCCGGCGCGGAGCTGGGCGTGAACCCGTTCGACCAGCCCGACGTGCAGGCCGCCAAGGAGGCGGCCAACCGCGCGCTCGCGGGCGCGGGCGTGCCGCGCGATGACCGCGGCGAGCCCGAGGACATCGTCCGCGCGGTGGACATGCTCGAGCGCGGCGACTACCTGGCCCTGCTCGCCTTCACCACCCCCACCCCCGAGGGAGACCGGTTCATGAGCGCCATGCGCGCGGCGATCCGCGAGAGGACCCGCGCGGCCACCACGGCGGGGTGGGGGCCGCGATTCCTGCACTCCACCGGCCAGCTGCACAAGGGCGGGCCGGGATCCGGCGTGTTCGTGCAGTTCCTCGGCCCCGGATCACCCGACCTGCCGATCCCGGGCCAGGACCACACCTTCGGCGAGCTGCTGCGCGCGCAAGCCATCGGAGACGCCCAGGCCCTCGAGACCGCCGGTCGCCGCCTCGTGCGCATCGACCTCGGCGATGACCCGCTCATGGGCCTGCGCCGCGCGGCCGTGGCCCTCGGCGCCGCGACTCCCCCCTGAGCTAGGCGCCGATGCGCGGGCCGAGGGCGGCCATCGCCGCCTCGGCGTCGGGCACCGCGGTGACCATGGCGAGGTCAGCGGCGTCCACGACGAGCGCATCACCCAGCGAGTCGAGCACGGTGCGCCAACCGGCGCCGACCACGATGAGCGGTCGGGGCGCCACGTGGGCGTTCTGCATGAGGTTCCAGGCGACGGCGATCTCGGCAAGCGTGCCCACGCCACCGGCGACGGCGATCCAGGCGTCGGCGTCCAACAGCATGCGCAGCCGGGCGAAGAGGTCGTCGGCCGGTCGCTCTTCGGCCACCCAGGCATTCGGCGATCGCCCCTGCGGCCCGGGCATCGTCACCCCCACCACGTGCGCGCCCGCCTCACGCGCACCGCGCGACACGGCCGCCATCGCGCCGTCGTGACCGCCGGTGGCGACCGTCCAGCCCGCATCCCCGAGGAGTCGTCCAAGGCGCTCCGCCTGGTGGTAGTCGGGGTCGTCGGGCCCGATGCGCGAGCTCCCGAACACCGCCACGACGCGCTCGCTCACGACATCACCACCTGCGCCGAGAGCTCCTCCACCAGCGCGCGGGTCACCGGATCGGCGCCGAGCCGGTTGACGTTGCGCACGAGCGCCGCCACCGCGGGGCTGTCCGGTCCGCGCCGCTCCACCAGCCCCGCCAGCCTTCCCGCGGGATCCACCCGCTCGCCGCGCGGACCGGTGACGAGGTCCGACGCGTCGAGCAACGCCAGCACGAGGGCATCGTCGCCGGTCGGGCGAGGGAACTCCTGCTCAACGGAGGGAAGGCCCTCCAGCCGGGCGCGCTCTGCCGCGTTCGAGTGGTGAGCCACGATGCGCGCGAGCCGCTCATGGCCGGCGAGGCGCAGCGCCCGCGCACCCGCGACCGCGTGGTGCGGGCCGGGACGCGCGTATCCGATGTCGTGCAGCCAGGCGGCTGCCAGCAGCAGGCGGCGGCGCGCGCCGGGCAGCCTGAGGCTGCGGGCGGCGCGGGCGGCCTGCTGTGCCACCCCCCGCGCGTGCTCATAGCGCGACGGCGTGGAGAGCGCCTGGCAGATGTCGTGCGCTCCGCGCGGGTCATCGGCGAGCCGCCAGGGGGTGGCCGCGCTGCTCAGAGAAGCACCTCGATCGCCTCGTCCACCGCCGCATGCCCCTCCGCGTCGGCTGCCGCGCGCTCCGCGGCCCCGACCTCGGGATCGGGGTCGCCCATGAGCAGGGGCGTGAGGTCGTCCCGATCGCTCAGCTCGGCAGCACGGGCGAGCCAGTCCGCCGGTATCTCGTCATCGGGCTCCGCCCCCGTCATCTCGGCGAACAGCAGGGCCCACGCCCGCGGAAGCACGTCCACGTTGTAGCCCCCGCCCCCGAGGGCGATCCACCGCCCGCCCGCGGCGCGATCGGCCAGGTCGTGGAGCACCCGCCACAGGAGGGGGAACGTGGACATGCGCACCTGCAGGTGCGCGAGCGGATCCTGGTGGTGCGGGTCGACGCCGTCCTGCGTGATGATGATGTCGGGCTGGAAGGCCATGACTGCCGGGGCGATGACCTCCTCGATCGCCCGCATGTAGGGCCCGTCACCCGAGAAGGCCGGGAGCGGGATGTTCACCGAATAGCCGTCCCCCGGTCCGATGCCCCGCTCGGACACCGCCCCGGTGCCCGGGAAGAGGTAGCGCCCGCTCTCGTGCACCGAGCACGTGAGCACCCGCGGGTCGTCGTAGAAGATGAACTGCGTGCCATCCCCGTGATGCACGTCGACGTCCACGTAGGCCACGCGCTCCGCGCCGTTGTCGAGCAGCCAGCGGATTGCCACGGCGGGGTCGTTGTATATGCAGAACCCATTCGCCTTGTTCGCGAAGGCGTGGTGCAGGCCGCCGGCCGCGGAGAACACGCGATCGGCGCGGCCATCCCACACGGCCCGCGCGGCCGTGACCGAGGCACCGCACACGGCCACGGCCGCCTCGTGCATCCCCGTGAAGGCCGGCGTGTCGCCACCGTGCGCGAGCCCCCAGGTGCCGGCCTCGAAGGCCGCGGCCAGCTGCGGCGTGCGGCTGTAGCGACGCACAGCGGCCATGTAGGCATCGGTGTGGACCCGCGCGATGAGGTCCTCGTCCCCGGGCTCGGGCTCCAGCACCAGCACGTCCAGGCGGTCGAGCATGCCGTACGCACGGATGAGGTCGATCGCCAGCTCGCGGTTCACCGGCGCGAGCGGGTGGTCGCTCCCGAGGTCGTAGCCGGCGAGCCCCTGTCGGTCGACGAAGGCGATCATCCCCATGCCCTGAGGGTTAGCAGACCACCGGCAGCACGGAGCACAGCTGCTCCACCTCGCTGCGGAGATTCGCGATCTCCTCGCGGAGCGCCTGCACCTGGCCGGCCGACGTTCCCCCGCCCGCGTCGAGCTGCTGGGCGAGCGTGCCGATGTCGCCACGCAATTGACTGATGCCGGCCTCCACGATCGACAGGCGCTCGTTCACCTCCGAGGTGGATGCGATGCCGAACGAGCTGGGCGACCCGATCATCGCGAACACCAGCACGAGCGCGAGCACCGCGATGCCGATCGAGGTGGCCAGCGCCACGACGAGCCGGCGGTCCGGTGCCGACGGCGCACGGGCGGGCGCGGGAGCCGGTGCCGCGGGGGCGCGTCGCACGGGCGCGGTCACTGCCTCGGCGGG
>SXZC01000105.1 GCA_005788075.1 Actinomycetota bacterium | reverse complement strand
GCGTGAGCACCGTGGGCGGGTCGCCATCCCTGGGATTCGCGGGGCAGTCGATGGTGATCGTGGCCGTCGATGCCTCGCCGGTTGACGGGTTGGCGTAGGTGAGCGCCACCCCGCCGCCGGGTGTCGCTGGGCCGCACGCGGTGGCCGACTGCGTGCCGAACACCCATGAGCGGGCCACGGCGAACGTGCTGGCCCACTCGTCGACCAAGATCGTGCGCTTCACATAACGCTCGGCCAGGGGCAGCGAGGCGGTGTCCTGCTGGCCCCGCTGGTTGATGGCGAGCGTGAGCAGCGGCCCGGGGGTGAGCGTGCCCCAGTCGGAATCATCCTGGCTCCAGTAGGTGCGCGGGCGCAGGCGCAGCGTGGTGGACTCCCCATCGGCGATGGTGGTGCGCTGGGCATCGGGCTTGACCTCCCACGGACCACGGGGGTCCTGCGGGGTCACCTGCACGTCCACGGGCAGGGTGTTGCGCACCACCAGCGGCAGCGCGTAGGTGAGGTCGGCCTTGCGGATGGGAGCCGTGCCCGTGGTGGCGGCGGTCGCCGAGGGGGTAGTGGCACTGGTGGCGGTGGTGGCCGCGCTGTCCGACGACCCGCAGCCCACGAGCACGAGGGCGGCGGCGGTGCCGATCATGGATGCCGCGAGCAGTGCGCGACGCGGGGTAATGGAGAACATGCCGGAAGGCTAGTCGGCGTGCGGGCGGGCTTGGCCAGCCGATGCGGCGTGCGCGACTGGTGCGCACCGAGTGCGAGGGCCCGGACCACCCCGGCCGCCGCGTGACGCGCGGGAGCCGGGGTGGGCGCGCTACGCGCTACTCGTCGTGCCCGCCCGACATCATGGCGGCGTAGTCCTCCTCCAGCGCCTGGCGCTGGAGGCTCTTCACCTCGCGGTCCATCTTCTTGATGGCGCGCGAGAAGGCCTTGTCGATGGCCTTGTCGAGCTGCCAGTCACCCACGACCAGCAGTGCGACCTGGCCCTCGTCGAGGAACTCCCCGAGCTCCTTGACGTCCTTGCGGGACATCCCCTTGAGGAAGTGGCCGCCGAGGCCGCCGGCGAGCGCGCCGACACCGGCCGAGGCCAGGATGGACGGCGGGAACAGGATGCCCACCACGGCGCCGACGGCCGCGCCGCCCCATGCGCCCTTGCGCGTGGCGGTCTCGTCCTTGTTCACGTGCACCTTGCCGTTGTCGTCCTTGCGGATGACGGCGGCGTCGAAGTTGCCGATCGCGCCCGCGGCGTAGAGCTCCTTCACCACGTCGTAGTCGGCCTGCGCGTCGTCCTCATCGCCGTATACGGCGACGAAGATGAATGTGGTCTCGTCATCGGCCATGTGTGGCCTCCTTGCGTGCGTTTGCGTAGATCAGACGGAGTCTGTGGGAGCGTAGGGAATCCCACAGCCCCCCGGCTTGGGGGTTTCCCGACAGCCCGCGCGCTAGCTGATGCGGTAGGCCCGGCTGGTGTAGGCCAGCAGCTCGGTGCCCTTCCACCCCTCGGCCGTCACCGACCACGCGCCGACCGGCAGCGAGATCGTGCAGCGCTGGCGCACCACCGTGCGCGGCTTCTTGCCCTTCTTCACCGGCACCTTCACCTTGGCGCGCACGCAGCGGCCCGACCGGGTGTTCTGGTCGGCGCGGTAGGCGTTGGGGCCCGATGTGAGCAGGGCGCTCATGCGGTAGCTCGTGACGCCGGGCCTGGGCGTGACCAGAGCGGTGACCGTGGCCTTCTTGCGCTTCGTCTTGGAGCGCGACCAGGTAACGGTGAGCCTGGGCAGCGGGGCCACCTGCACCGCCGCGGCCGTGGCCGCCTGCGAACTGCCATTCAGGCTGGTGGCGGCGACCGAGGCGATGAGGAACTTGCCGACGTCCTCGCGCGTGACGGTGTACGTGCTGGCCGTCTGATCCCGCACGGCGGAGCACGCGGCCCCCGTGGCCGATGCGCATCGCTGCCAGGAGTAGGCGTAGCCGGTCGGCACGTGGTTCCACGTGCCGTTGGACACCGTGAGAACCTGCCCCACCTTGGGCGTGCCCGTGACGGCCGGGGCCGCGGTGCTCGAGGGCGTCACGCCGGTGAGCACCCGGCCCACCTTGCCGGCGAGCGGGTCGGCGTACCAGATGTTGCCGTCGGGGCCGGGGGCGACGGCGCCGAGGTTGGCGGGCGTGCGCGGCACGACGTACGGGGTGACCACCCCGGATGTGGTGACGCGGCTGATGCGGCCCCTGTTGCCCTCGGTCACCCACAGGTTGCCGTCGGCGCCGGTGGCGATGCCGGCGAGGGTGTTGGGCGTGCCCGACACGGAGAAGGTGGCGACGCTGCCCGTGGGCGTGACGCGCGCCACCTCGCCCAGGCCGCGCAGCACCACCCACAGGTTGCCGTCGGGCCCGGCCGTGAGGGCCCACGGCTGCGCACCCGTGGTGAACGTGGCCACCACGCTGGTGGCGCCCGCGGTGGTGAGCCGCACCAGCTGGTCGGTGGTGCTGTCGGCGAACCACAGATAGCCGCCCGGCCCCGAGGCGAGGTCCTCGATCTCGTGGCCCACCAGCGGGATCGTGGTGATCGCGCCGCTCATGTCGGCGCGGATCGCCTTGCCGGGCACGGAGAACCACATGTTGCCGTCCGGGCCCGCCACGATGTTCTCAGCGCGGTCGGCCGGTGCGAAGTTCACGAGGGTGGTGACCGCGCCGGCGGTCGTGGCGCGCGCGAGTGCCGGGTTCGGATTGAACGCCTCGGTGAACCAGAGGTTGTTGTCGGGGCCCGTGGCGATGGAGAGCGGAGCCGAGTCGTTGGGGATGCCCGCGCTGAAACCCGTGAACGTGCCGGAGGGCGTCATGCGCCCGATGCCGCTCAGCGAGTTGGTGGTGGGGATCACCTCGGTGTACTGGCCGATCCAGAGGTTGCCGTCGGGGCCGGCGGTGAGCGCCTGGGGGCCGCCGCCCGTCACCCCGAACTCGGCGATGTCGCCGATGGCGGCGGTGCCGACGGCCGGAGCCGTGAGGGCCCCGGCAAGGCCGAGTAGAACGGCGTGGCGGAAGCATCTGCGCATGACGTGGTTCTACGGGGCGACGCCCGGCAGTCCTGCAACTGGTGATTGCGCACCCACGATGCACTGTGATGCGCATCCTTTGGCATCATGATGCACATGGGGCGCAAGCCATCCGGCAAGGTGGGGCGCGTGCGCACCACCGTCACGCTCGATCCCGATGTCGCCACGATGCTGGAGCAGCTGCAGCGCGAGCGCGGCCAGGGCATGAGCGAAGTGCTCAATGACGCCGTGCGGGCAGGCGCCCAGCGGCGCGAACATCGGCAGCCATTCGTGCAGCGCACGTCCCCCATCGGCATCACGGGTCCGGTGTGCACCGGGGAGATGCTCGCCATGGATGACGACCAGCGGTGCCCACCGGCCGGGTGATGCCACCCCTGCAGGCCGTGGCCATCACGCCACGCTCACGTGATCACACAACCCGAACAGGGTTCTTCACCTCCTCTTAGGGTGTCCTCACGCCCCTCTCGCCGGGGCCGGTGAGGCTTGCCGTGCCTGCTCACCCAACCCCAGGAGCACACGATGAAGACCCGTTCCCGCAGGATCACCAGCCTTCTGCTCGCCGGGAGCATGCTCGCCACCGGTGCAGCCGGTATCGGCCTGTCGAGCGCCATGGCCCATGACAACGGCGGCGCGCAGGGCGCCGCCCGCCAGGACGCACGCCCCGGCAAGGCCGTGCGGACCGCCGTTGAGGCCGCCATCGCCCAG
>SXZC01000104.1 GCA_005788075.1 Actinomycetota bacterium | reverse complement strand
TCCGGGAGGGTCATCCTCGCGGCAGCCGCGGTGATGGTGGCGGTGTTCTTCACCTTCGCCCTCTCCGGACCGCTGCCGCCGAAGGAGATGGGGATCATCCTCGGCGTCGCCGTGCTGCTCGACGCCGTGCTGGTGAGGCTGCTGCTGGTGCCGGTGGCGCTGCGGCTCGCCGGGAAGTGGGCATGGTGGACGCCCACGTGGCTCACGAAGGTGCTTCCCGAGGTGCGCTTCGGGCACTGACGTCCGGGTGCCCGTGCATCGGCGCGTGGCTCCGGGCCCCTCAGGGGGTCCGGAGCCCGACCAGGCCTAGGCGGTGGCCAGCAGCCAGTCCCGGATGGCGGCGAAGGTGGCGTCGTGGTCACCGAAGTCGTGCCCGGCGCCCTCCACCATCCTCACGGTCACGTCACCGTGGCCCGCCTCGCGTGCGCTCGCAGCGAGGCGCTCGGCGTCGCCGGGGTCGACAATGATGTCCTCGGTGCCCTGCACCAGCAGCACGGGCGCGTCGATGCGCCCGATCTGCAGGTGGGCCTTGGCGGCTTCCGAGTCCGGGCCGCGCGAGTGCCACCAGGTGCGCGCCGTGTACACGCCGGCGGCGTGTGGTGCGTCGTCCGGCAGGTACATGCGGTGGATGACGAGGCTGATGTCGTCCTCCGGCAGGGCATCCGCATAGGGCCGGCAGAGCTCCACGAGCTCGTCGTACGACGGCGCCGACCCGCAGCGATCCATGCGGGCGCGACTCGACTCGGGCAGGCTCCAGGCGGTTCCCAGGCCCGCGACGCCGACCACCGGCAGCGGCAGCTCGTGCGCGGCGCAGTACATGGCCGCGGTGGCGCCGAGCGAGTACCCGCTCACCAGCACGTGGTCGTAGCCCTCCCCCGCCACCCACGCGGTGGCGGCACGGACGTCCTCGAGCACGTCCTCCAGCACGGCGGTGCCGAAGAGCTGCGACACGTTCCCGATGCGGGTGTCGAGCGTGAGCACCGGAAGCCCGAGGCGGGCGATCGGACGGCGCAGGAACCTCAGGGCGCCCACGCTGAGATTGCCCTGGTTGCCGTGCAGGTGGATGATCGCCGTGCGGCGCCCGGTCTCGGCCGCGCGCGCCAGGGTGGCGGCATCGTCGTGCTCGAGCACGCCGTCGTGCAGCGAGCCGTCCGTCCCCCGGATCGTGACCAGCCGGGCGGTGCCCGATGCCGGGCGGTGCGCCGGCACGGCGGCCGGGCCGTCCTTGGGCAGGGAGTCCATCCAGGCCACGGCGCGATCGGCCACCTCGGGCACCTTGCCCCAGAAGGTGTGGTCGGCCCCCGGCACGTGCTCGAGGTGCACGTCGAGCCCCGCGGACGCGGCCGCCTCGGCCAGGGCATCGCCGTCGCCACCCGGCAGCACCGGGTCGTCCCCGGCCTGGATCAGCGCCACGGGAACGCCGACGTCACGGATGCGGTCCACCGACACGGGGTTGCGCGATTCCGGACCGCGGCACTGCCACCAGCAGCGCAGCGACCAGGCCTCGGCATCGAACGGGGCGTCGCTCGGGCCCGCCCCGCGGTGCACCACCACCACGTCGTCCGCACCATCGCGGTCCACGCCGGCGCGCAGCGCCATGCGCGCCATCTCGGTGTACGACGGCTGCGCGCGCAGGCGGGTCCACCGCGCGCGCATCGACTCGGGAAGGCTCCAGGGGTGCGCGAGGGTGCAGAGCCCCACCACCTCGGGCGGGTGCTCGAGCGCCTGGTAGTGCGTCACGATGCTCGCGCCCAGGCTGTAGCCCACCAGCACCACGCGCTGGAACCCGATCTCGCGCGCGAAGTCGAGGGCAGCGGCCATGTCGAGCGGCGTGGCGTCGAAGAGCCCTCCGCCGTAGACCACCCCGAAGTTGGCCATGCGCGTGTTGATGGACAGGGCCGGGTAGCCCTGGTGGGCGAGCTCGAACGCCAGCCGGCGGGGCACGCCGCCCATGTAGTTGCCGAGGGAGCCATGCACGATGATGGCCAGGGTCCCGGCGCGGCCGTCGACGTCGGCGCGGGGACGCATGAGCAGCCCGTCCCAGTGCTTGTGGTCGGCCGTGCGCAGCACCACCAGCTCGGCTTCGGCGTCCACGTCGTCGTGCCCGAACTCCGTGTGCGGGCGCGCCCCGGTGGTCATGGTGATGCGGTCCGGGCGCGCGACCTCGGTCGGGGTCCCGGGCTGCGGGGGATCGGCAGCATGCGGCGTCATGACGGGATTGTCCCCGCCTTCCCGCCATCGCGCCCGCGCCGGCCCGGCAGCCACCAGTTCCACTTGCCGCAGAGGCTCATGACCGCCGGCACGAGCATGAGGCGGATGATCGTGGCGTCCACCAGCACGGCCGTGGCGAGCCCGATGCCGAGCATCTTCACCACGACGTTGTCGTTCAGCACGAATGCCAGGAACACGCTCACCATGATCAGCGCCGCCGCCGAGATGACGCGCGCGGTCGAGGCCAGGCCAAGCGCCACGGAGCGATGCGGGTCGCCGGTCTGCTCCCACCCCTCGCGCACCCGGGAGAGCAGGAACACCTCGTAGTCCATCGACAGCCCGAAGAGGATCGCGAACATCATCATCGGCACCCACGCCTCGATGGCCACCGCCTCGGGCACGCCGATCTGATCGCGCAGGATGCCCCACTGGAAGATGGCCACCACCACCCCGAAGGCCGCGCCCACCGAGAGCAGGTTCATCACCGCCGCCTGCAGGGGCACGAGCAACGAGCGGAACTCCAGCAGCAGGAGCACGAACGAGATGAGGATGACCACGCCGATGAACCACGGCAGGCGCGAGGCCACGCGGTCGGAGAGGTCGACGCCCACCGCGGTGAGGCCGGTGGCGTAGACGGTGGTGCCGGCGCCGGCCACGGGCTCCAGGCGCTGCGCGAGTTTCTCGACCAGGTCAGTCGTGCGCGGGCTGGCGGGCGCGGTGCCGGGCACCACGTTGATGAGGGCGACGTCGGCGATGGGCGACCTCACCGGGGGCGACACCTCGATGACCCCCGCGAGGTCGCGGGCCCGATCGGCCACGGCGAGCGCGCTCTGCTTGGCGAGGGGACCCTCGAGCACGATCTGCACCGGTCCGTTGAAGCCCGGCCCGAAGCCGGTGGAGATCAGCGCGTATGCCTCCCGCGTGGTGGACCCCGGCGGATCGCTGCCGGCATCCACCTGCCCGAGCTCCATGCGCAGCACCGGCGCGGCCAGCAGCAGGAGCAGGGCCAGGCCGCCGACGAGGAACGGCCATGGCTTGCGCGTGACCATGAGCGACCAGCGGGCCCACCCGTGCATGCGGTCCGGCGGGGCGTCGAGGTCAACGGGGCGGGGACCCGAGACGAACGGCAGGCGCCAGCGGCCCAGACCCGAGCCGGCGATCGCGAGCGCTGCCGGCAGCAGGGTGATGGCCGCCAGCACGGCGATCACCACCGCGATCGCCGCGCTCTGGCCGAGGCGCGTGACGAACGGAATGCCGGCGGCCGCGAGCCCCAGCACGGCGACCGCCACCGTGCCGCCCGCGATCACCACGGCCCGGCCCGCCGTGGCCGTGGCGCGCGCGACCGACGCGCGCACGTCCATGCCCTCGGCCACCTGCTGCGAATGGCGGGTGACCACGAACAACGCGTAGTCCACGGACACGCCGAGGCCGATCATCACGGCGAGGGTGCGCCCGACGTCGCTCACGTCCGTGACGGCCTGCAGCACGGCGAGCACCGCGAGGGCCGTGCCGACGGCCACGAGCGCCCCCACCACGGGTATCGCCATGGTCACCACCGATCCGAAGGCCAGCAGCAGGATGACGATGGCCGCGAGGATGCCCACCACGGCCGACCAGTCGGTGCCCGCGGCCTCGGCCTGGGCCGCCGGCGCGCCGGAGTACGCCACCACCAGCCCCGCGCGCTCGAGCGGCTTCGCTGCCTCCCGAACGCGATCCAGCTGCGCGGGCCCGAGGTCAGCGGGCGGGGTGGACCACTCGATGCCCATCAGGGCGGTGCGCCCGTCCGGGGACACCGTCCCGGGCCTGCCGGGGGGCTGCACGGAGGCGACACCGTCCACGGCGCGCAGGCGCTGCGCCGACTCCGCGATCGCCGCGCGCGAGGGCCCCGCGAGCAGCGTGCCGCGCTCGGCACGGATCACCACCTGCCCGTCGGTCGTCCCCTGCCCCGGGAACGCCCGCTGAAGCACGGCGGCGCCCTCCGCCGCGGGAAGCCCCGGCACCGAGAGGTTGTCGGATGGCTTGCCGCCCAGGGCCGACCCCAGCAGCGTAAGCCCCACCAGCGCGACCACCCAGGCGCCGAGCACCCACCAGCGGCGGCGCGCGCACCAGGCGCCGAGCCGGCCGAGGAGCGTGGTGGTGTGGTCGTTCCGGGCCATTGCGGGGCGGGACGGTAGCGGACGCGTTACGGCGGACGGAGGCGGTGCGTGGCATGCTCGCCCCCGTGGGCGACCTCGGAATCTGGGCCCTGTTCTTCGCCCTCCTCGGCGGCATCGGCGGCGGCTTCGTCAACTCGGTCGCGGGCGGCGGCACCCTCGTGACCTTTCCGGTGCTCACGGCCGTGGGCATCCCCGCCCTCGACGCCAACATCACCAATGCGGTGGCGCTCTCGCCCGGGTACGCCGGGGGCACGTACGCCCAGCGGCGCGACTTCATGGGACGCCGCGACCTGGCGCGCGTGCTGGCCATCACGTCGATCCTGGGCGGCGTCACCGGCGGGGTGCTCCTCATCCTCACCGGCGCAGAACTCTTCGAGCAACTCGTGCCGTGGCTCATCTTCGCCGCCACCGCCCTGCTCGCCGCCCAGAAGCCCCTGAGGCGCATCACCATCGGCGCCCGCGGCGACACTGGCGAGATGAGCCGCACGGTGCTCGTGGTGTCCATCTTCCTGGCCACGGTGTACGGCGGCTACTTCGGCGCCGGCCTCGGGATCATCACCATCGCGATCCTCGGGCTCATGCTCACCGACACCCTCAACCGCCTGAATGCCCTCAAGCTGCTGATGTCGCTGTGCGCCAACGGCGCCGCGGCGATCTTCTTCGCGTTCACGGGCTACGTGTACTGGGGCGCGGCGATCCTCATGGGCCTTGGCGCATGGGCCGGCGGGTGGATCGGCGGCAAGACCGTGCAGCACCTGAACGAAGCGGTGTTCCGCGTCGGGGTGATCCTCCTCGGCATCGCCGTCGGGTTCGCCTTCCTGCTCGCCTGACCGACCCCCGGGCGCGCGCCGCGCGAGCGCCTACGATCAGGGCATGCCGCTGGCCATCGCCACCATCGAGGCGCCCCTCGTCGACGTGGGGCTGCGCGAGCAGGGCATCGAGCCACTCGTCATCGAGTGGACGCCCCCGGCGCGCGGGGACCTCGGTGACGTCTCCCTGCTCACCCGCGCGTACGCCGACGACGACGTCGAGGCCGGCAACCGCCAGGCCCTCGCGCTGCTCGACGCCGCGCGACCGCACCTGGTGGGCGCGGGCCTCGCGGCAGATCTGGTGCCCGGCATGGACGCCCGGGTCATCCTCCACGCGGGCCCGCCATGCGACTGGGACCACCTCGGCCCGGCCATGCGCGGCCAGGTGGCCCGCGCCGCGATGCTCGAGGGCTGGGCGCCCGACCAGGGCGAGGCCGCGGCGCTCATCTCGCAGGGCGCGATCACCCTCGCACCCACCGACGCGCACGGCGTGGTGGCCACCATGTGCGGCGTGCTCTCCCCATCGATGGCCGTGTGGGCCGTGCGCGACGAGCAGACGGGCGCCGAGGCGTGGGCACCGATCTCCGACGGCGCGGGCGACGGCCTGCCGGCGGGGTCCCGCACCCGCGACATGATCGCGCGCCAGCGCATGCTCTCCGACCGCGTGGCGCCCGGAGTGGCAGCGGCGCTTGGGTCCACGGGCCCCATCGACCTCACGGGGGTGGCCCGCCGCGCCGCCGACGCCGGGGACTCACCCAGCTGCCGTCCACAGGTGGCCGGGATGATGATCCTCCATGCCCTGCTCCCGGGGCTTGCCTCGCGAGCACTCGATGCGGTGCCCGCCGTCGCGCTCATCGCCGGCGCCGACGGTCGCATGGCGCTGCCCGTGCTGGCGGCCGCAGCCCGTGCGTCGCTGCAGTCCGCCCTCGGCGCTCCCCGCTCGAGCCTGGTCATCGGGATGTCCGGCAACGGCACCGACGTGGCCATCACCCTCGCGGGCATCCCCGGCACGTGGTTCACCGCACCGGCGCCCATCGCCGAGGACGCTGACGTCGCCGATGGCTCGGCCCCGCCGGACGCGGCACCGTGGACCGGCGACCAGGGGGTGATCGCCTGCGCGGAGATGGCCATCGACGCCCGCCTCTGCCTCGACGCCGGCGAGGCCCCGGGCATTGCCATGGGCATCGCGAGCCGAACGGACGGCGCGTGGATCGGCGAGGGGGTCGCCCGCATTCCGCTGCCGGCCGTGCGCGACGCGCTTGACGCCCTGGTTCCCGACGGGCGCATGTCGCCCGCATCCGCATGAACCCCGGTCGCATCGTCGGCGTGGTCGTGGCGGGCCTCGTGGTGGCCGGGGCGGTCATCGCCGGCGCCATGGCCCTCGGCGGCACCAGCCAGTTGGCCCCGCCCGATCCGGCACAGCCGATCGTGATCGGAGTGGTCGCCGCCCCGGGGGAGGAGCTCACGGGCCCCACCGATCTGCCGCCCCTCGCGATGGTGCTCGACGAGCCCGTGCCCGACGCCGTGGCGCAGCTCTCGCCGTCAGAGCAGGTGACCGCCTACCGCGTGGAGGCCGAGGGGGGCGACGCCGACGCGCTCATGCGGCTCGGGGCCGCGCAGCAGCGCGCCGGCGAGCAGGACGCCGCCGCGGGGACCTTCCGCGAGGCCGCTGCCGCCGACCCCGAGGGCATCGCCCCCGTGATCGGCCTCGCGATGTCCGACGCCGCCACCGGTGACACCGGAATGAAGCGCGCGACGGCGGTGCTGGCACGGGTCACGCGCGAGAACCCGGAGAGCCAGCTGGCGTGGTTCAACCGGGGCTGGCTCGCGACCTATCGGCGCGACGGCAAGGACGTCATCGAGTCGTGGAAGCGCGTGGTCACCATCGACCCCGACTCCCCCATCGGCAAGACCGCCGCCGACCTGCTCCGGCGCATCGCCAATCAGGCCGACGGGCAGGGGAACACCCGCACCAGCGGGGGATAGCAGCCTGTCCCGGGCGTGAGGCGGATGGTCACGAACCGGTAAGGAAGTGCCCGTTCCCCCCCGATACCCCACAGCAGGATGTTTACCCTGCGCCGAGAACCTCTTAACCGGCCCATAAGGGCTGGTGGGGACACTGCCGAGAGCACCATGCCGGATCTGCGTCCGGCGCGTTGGATCCCCGTCCACCCAGAGGGCCGGCGGGTGAGCAGGCGAAGTGGCAGTCAGGTGCCGAGGGCACCGAAACGTCCGGGGCGCGACTCGCGCCCGGGAACGCTCGACGAAGAGCCCGGTGAGGACCGGGCCAAAGGGGACGGAAGAGGATGACGCTCAAGGAGATCGTGGGCAACGAGGAGATGCAGGTCCTCCTCACCCGTGGGCAGGAGCAGGGCTTCCTCGGCATCGAGGAGGTTGCCGAGGCGCTTCAGGGCATGGACATCGTGCAGGAGGACGCCGAGGCCCTGTACACGCACATCGACGAGATGGGCATCGAGCTGCTCGAGGAGCCCGACGCCCAGGAGCGCCGCGCCAAGCTTGCGGAGGAGTCCGAGCGCCCGCGCCGCGTAGCCGCCAAGGCCGAGAGCACCACCGACCTGCTGCAGCTCTTCCTCCGTGACATCGGGCGCATCCCGCTGCTCACGGCCAAGCAGGAAGTCGAGCTGGCCAAGCTCATCGAGGAGGGCGACCTCGCCGCCAAGCAGAAGATGGTGGAGAGCAACCTCCGCCTGGTGGTCTCGATCGCGAAGAACTACCGCAACCAGGGCCTGGCCTTCCTCGACCTGATCCAGGAGGGCACGATCGGCCTCGTGCGGGCCTCGGAGAAGTTCGACTACCGCAAGGGCTACAAGTTCTCGACGTACGCGACGT
>SXZC01000103.1 GCA_005788075.1 Actinomycetota bacterium | reverse complement strand
GTCGATCACGAGCAGCCCGCGCCGCGGGGCGAGCGCGAGCCGGTCGGGGCCCACCGCCGCCATCGATCGCACGTCGGACACCGCGATCTCGCGCACGTCGTCGAGCCCGGGCAGCCGGGCCACGACTACCCGGCCCGGCAACGCCACCGCCGCCCACGTGCCGTCCGGCGACACGGCGAGCGCCGATCCCGGCCACCCCTGCGCCGCGGTGACGCGCAGCGCCCCGTGCTCCACGAGATCGGGGGCGGCCACGGTCATGGCGTGAGCACCCGGGCGTAGACGTCCTCGGCGCGGCGCGCGGCCTCGTCCCACGTGTGGCGCCCCGCGGTCTCGCGGGCACCTGCCGTGAGCCGCGCGCGCAGCTCGCCATCGTTCACCACCCGCACGAGCGCCTGGGCCAGCGGTCCGGAGTCGCCCACGGGGGTCATGAGGCAGTCCTCCCCATCGCGCAGGAACTCGGCGAGCACGGGGATGTCGCTGGTCACCACCGGCAGCCCGGCCGCCATGGCCTCCACCACCACGAGGCCGAAGCCCTCGCGCGTGGACGGGAACGCCAGCACGTCCGCCGCGTGGTAGAGCACGGGCATGTCGTCATCGTCCACGATGCCGATGCGCGCGACGTCGGCGGTGCCCGGCACGCCGGACCCCTGGTGCACCACGAGCCCGAGGCGCACCGCGTCGTCCTCCCACGCCCGCACCGCCTCCGGGTCGGCGAAGAACCCATCTCCACCAGCCACGACCAGCAGGGGGTTGCCCGGAAGGCGCCCGCGCGCCCGTGCGAAGGCCTCCAGCAGCACGCGGCTTCCCTTGCGCGGCTGCACGCCACCCACCGCGAGCACCACCGTCCGCCCGGGCCAGCCCATCCGCGCGGCGGCCTCCTCTCGCCCGAGGGAGCACCCCCCGAAGCGCTCGGCTTCCACGCCATTGGGCACCACGTCCGCCCGCACGCCGAACTCATCCTGCAGCCGGTCGGCCCAGAACGCCGACACCGCGATGCAGCGGTCGACGTCCTGGATCGACGCCCGCTGGCACTCCTCGAGGAAGCGGTCCTCGAACGCCTCGACGTGGTGGACCGTGCGCACCACGTGCGGCACGACCCCCTCGGCGCGCAACGCGAGCAGCGCACGGGCCGAGAGGAGGTCCTGTGCGTGGTTCACGTCGACCGGCGGGGCGGAGCGCACCGCCTCGGCCAGCGTGGCCGCGGCGCGGTCAACCCGATCCGCGGCGCCCTCACCCGCGATGGGGCGAAGCGGCACCTGGTGCGTGGCGACGCCGGGGCCCACCGCCAGTCCCGAGCCGTCGATGGTGAGCACCCACAGCTCCACGTCGTGCCCGCGGGCCGCGAGGGCCTCGGCCAGGCAGCGTGCGTGCACCGCGCCGCCGCGCGGCATCGCCGAGTAGGTGGCGATGCGCACCCGCATGGGGCCTCAGCGCGCGGGCCGCACGAGGGCGGCGGCCAGGCGCGCAGCCTGGGCGCTCGTGGGCGCCACCCGTGCCCCCGCCCTCGTGAGGTGCTCCTCCTGGCGCGAGAGCACCTGGGGGTCGCCCTCGGTGCCGCACACGTGCGCCACCACCTGCAGCGAGGGGCGCGCCTGCAGCGCCTCGGCGATCGCCGGCGCCAGAGCGCCCGCAGGATCGGGATGCGCCCCGCGACCGAGGATGACGTCCAGCAGTATCACCGCGACCGTCTGGTCGGACACCGTGTCCGTGATCAGCGCGGCACGGCGCGAGGGATCGATGAGCGGGTGGGGCGTGCCGTGCGCCACCGACTCGGCCTGCAGGTCGAGGCATGCGTTGCCGCGCACCACGTCACGCGGATCGAGGTACTCCGCCGCTCCGGCGGGCGTGTTCGACACCACCCGGCCAAGGCGGGCTGCCAGCACTGCAGCCGCCTCGGCGCAGAGGGCTGATCCGGAGAAGATGCCGCGCACGTGCCCCGCGCTCACCCAGCCGCCGGACTCCGCCGCGGGGATCACCGGCCGGGCACCGGCACGGCGCGCGGCGCCGGCCACGGCCTGGTCAATCACGGAGTGGATCTCGACGCCATCCGGCGCGGACAGCCCATCGGCGCCGATGAGGCACGCGGCCCCGGGCTTGCCGCAGGCTCCGAGCGCGGCCAGGGCCGCCTCGGCCCCGCGCGCCGAGAAGCCCTCCGCCACCAGCACCACGGCATCGGTGTGCGGGTCATCGGCCAGCCGTCGCATGGCCGCAACCGATGAGGCCGCCCCGACCTCATCGGTGAGGTCTCGCGGCCCGGTGACGAGCACGCGGCTCACGCCGAGCCCGAAGCGGTCGAGCAGCACGGCGGCCTCCTGCGCGCCCGAGCCCGACGTGGCCACCACCCCGATGCGCCCGGACGCCACCACGTTGGCGATGCCGATCCCGATGCCGTCGATGATCGCCGTGTCGCTGCCGGGCCCGAGCACCAGCCGTCCCGCATCGGCCGCGCGCTGCTTGAGCGCCACCTCGTCGGCCAGCGCGACATCCCCCGTGAGCAGCATCACGTCGCTGCCCGCCGACAGCGCGCGGTGGGCTTCCAGCGCCGCGAAGGCGCCGGGCACCCCGATCACCGCGAGGGCATCCACCTCCGGGGGCGCGGGTGCCGCGTCGTCCTCCGGCGCGCGCGATCCATCCCCGGCCATGCCGGGGTGGAGCTCCACCACCACGTCGTCGCCCTGGGGAAGGTCCTCCACCACCGGCACGCTACCGGTGCGGGCAGGCGGATGGCGGCCCGGTACGGGCCGTGCACCGGCTAGGCGGTCTCGGCCAGCAGGTCGACCGCGGGGGCGGCCTGCGCGAGGCGTGACCTCAGCAGACGCGCATCCTCACGTGCGCGTCGCAGCGCGGCCTCGGTGGCCTCGAGCGATGCCCGCAGCTCGGCCAGGTCGGCATCGGCCTCCGCGAGGCGACGGGCCAGCACGGCGAGGGGGCGATCGAGGGCGCTGCCGCCGGCCGGCACCTGCACGTCGGCGCCGGCATCGAGCAGGCCCACCCGCACGAGCTCCGCCACCTCCACCACCCGCACCCCGCCGCGGCGCCCCACCTCGAGGGTGCCGCGCTCGGCGCGCCTCTCGAGGGCCTTCTTGGTGGTGCCGCACACCTCGGCGGCGTCCGACAGGGTGAGCGTGCGGGGCGTCGTCATGGCCTGCGGTTTCTCCGCGCGGGGTGGGCTTCCCTTCCGCCCGCTCCGCGGGTCGACCTCGCGTATATACATCTTGACAACTATTTAGTTGTGAAGTAGGTTGCCCTCGCCAACCGACCAGGAGCACCGACGTGGCGATTCCCCATCCCATTCCCAACACCCTCGCCGACCTCATCGCGGAGCGGTTCAGGGCCCTCGGAGAGCCGATGCGCATCCGCATCCTCGACCACCTCCGCGACGGCCCGGCATCCGTCGGCGCCATCGCCGTGGCCCTCGGCACCTCGCAGCAGAACGTCTCGAAGCACCTCGCCCTTCTTCACTCGATGGGCATCGTCGGCCGCGAGCGCCGCGGCAACGCGACGATCTACGAGATCTCCGACCAGACGGTGTTCGACATGTGCGAGCACGTCTGCGGCGGGTTGCAGCGCCACCTGGCCGAGATCCAGGCGCTCGTGTCCGGGGAGGTGGCCCGATGAGCGCCCCCACCCGCTGGCCCCTGGAGCGCGTGCTCTTCCTCATGTCGGGCACCGTGACGATCCTCAGCGTGATCCTGGCCATCACCGTGAGCCCGTGGTTCCTCATCCTCACGGCGTTCGTCGGGGTGTCACAGTGGATGTACGTGGCCTTCGGCGACTGCCCGTCGTCATTCGTGATGCGCAAGATCTTCAAGCTGGAGGGCTGCGCACGATGAGCGACGCGACGACGACGGTCGGGCCCATCGGACGCCTCGGGCGCTGGTCGGCCACCCATGGCAAGTGGGTCGCGGTGATCTGGGTGGTCATTGCCCTCGGGCTGGGCTTCCTCGCGCCCCGCGTCGAGACGTCCCTGTCCGGGGCCGGCTGGGAGGACACCGGCTCGCAGTCGGTACAGGCACGCCAGCTCATCCAGGACAACTTCGGCGGGAACTCCTCGAATGCCCTCATGGTCGTGGTGCACTCCCCGGAGGCCGTCGCGGGGTCGCCCGAGTTCGGCGCAGCCGTCTCGCGGGTCACGCAGACCCTCGAGGCAGACCCGGCGGTATCACAGGTCGTTCCGCCAATGCCGGGCCAGACGATCTCGCGCGACGGCCACACGGCCATCGTGATGGGCGGGGCCGCCGCCAACGCGACCGAGATGGTCCGCGCGGCCGACCGCCTGAAGGCCGAGCTGGCCGCCGACGGCGGCGCGGGCGTCTCCGTCTACCTCACGGGCGCATCGGGCATGTGGTCCGACTTCAACGAGGCCAACCGCTCCGCGATGATGAAGAGCGAGCTGCTGTCGTGGCCGGTGACGCTGGCGATCCTCGTGCTGGCCTTCGGTGCCCTGGTCGCCGCGGGGCTCCCCCTGCTGCTGACGATCCTCGGCCTCGTGGCGACGGCCGGGGCGCTCTACCTCACCACCCTCGCCTTCGACGTCTCCATCTGGGCCATGAACTTCGCCCTGATGTTCGCCCTCGCGCTGGGCATCGACTACGCGCTCTTCATCGTGCAGCGCTTCCGCGGGGCCCTCTTCGGATCAGGCCGCGATCCCGTCGACGCGACCGCCGAGACCATGGACACGGCCGGCAAGGCCGTCCTGTTCTCTGGCCTCACGGTGCTCATCTCCCTGTCGGCGGTGATGATCGTGCCGAGCCCGGCGTTCCGGTCGATGGCCCTCGGCATCATGATCTCGGTGGTCTTCATACTGCTGGCCACCCTCACCCTGCTCCCGGCGGTGCTCGCCAAGCTGGGCCCGCGGGTGGACAAGGGCGCCCTCAAGTGGGCGCACTCCGGTGACCACCGGTCGAAGCGCTTCGAGCGATGGGGGCAGAAGCTCTGGAGCCGGCCCGCGCTGTTCGGGATCCCGGCCCTGCTCGCGCTGCTCATCCTCGCCGTGCCGATCTTCGGGCTGAAGACGGGCATGCCGTCGATCACCGTGGTGCCGCAGGATGATGGCTCGCGCCAGGGGTACGAGCTGGTGAGCGAGGCGTTCGGGCCGGGCGCGCCAGGCACCCTCCAGATCGTCGGACCGGCCGATGAGATGGCGGCCGCACAGCGCATCGCCGCGGATGACTCAGGCATCGCGGCCGCGATGCCGGCACAGCCCGGTGGCGACGGACTCGCGATGGTGCAGGCGATCCCGACGACGGGGCCGTCCACCACCGAGACGGCGGTGACCATCGAGCGCCTTCGCGCGCAATTGCCCGCCGGGGTGATGATCGGCGGGGCGGCGGCGGAGCAGGCCGACCTCTCGGCGGCGCTCAGCACGTACACGCCGATCGTCATCGGAATCGTCCTCGTGCTCGGTTTCCTGCTTCTCCTCGTGGCCTTCCAGGCCCCGGTGGTCGCGGCGATCGGGGTGATCACCAACCTCCTCGCCGTCGCCGCCGCATTCGGCGTGGCCCGCCTCATCTTCCAGGACGGCTGGGGGGCCAGCTTCCTCGGCTTCGAGTCCCAGGGATTCCTCGATGCCTGGGGTCCAGTGTTCTTCTTCGCGATGATCTTCGCGATCTCGATGGACTACACGGTCTTCCTGCTGTCCTCGGCACGTGAGCACTGGGACCGGTCCCATGATCCAAAGGAGGCCATGGTCGGGGGGCTCGCCCATTCCGGGAGGGTCATCCTCGCGGCAGCCGCGGTGATGGTGGCGGTGTTCTTCACCTTCGCCCTCTCCGGACCGCTGCCGCCGAAGGAGATGGGGATCATCCTCGGCGTCGCCGTGCTGCTCGACGCCGTGCTGGTGAGGCTG
>SXZC01000102.1 GCA_005788075.1 Actinomycetota bacterium | reverse complement strand
GACTCCAACGAGGGCGCCTTCAAGATCGCCGGCTCCATGGCCATCCGCGAGGCCGCCAAGCGCGCCAGCCCGTGCCTGCTCGAGCCGCTCATGGCCGTGGAGGTCGTGTGCCCCACCGAGTTCATGGGCACGGTGGTGGGCGACCTGAACGGCCGCCGCGGCCGCATCGGCGGAATGGAGGAGAAGGGCACCACCGGCACCATCCAGGCCCAGGTGCCGCTGTCGGAGATGTTCGGCTACGCCACCTCCGTGCGCTCGGCCACCCAGGGCCGCGCCACCTTCACCATGCAGTTCGACCACTACGCCGAGGTGCCCCAGAGCATCTCCGAGGAGATCAAGGCGAAGGTGGGCGCGGCGAGCGACTGACGCCCGCCGCCGCATGATGTTCCCGAGGGGTCGCCATCGCGCGGCCCCTCGTCGTTGCGGCTACTCGTGCAGCAGGCGGTCCAGGTGCACCGCGGGGTGATCGGCCTCGCGACCGGTGAGGTCGCGGATCTGCTCGCGGCAGCTCACGCCGGCCGCCACCACCGGAGCCGATGACGCGCGCACCTGGGGTGCCAGGCGGTCCTCGCCGATGAGGCGCGACACCTCGGGGTGCAGGTAGCCGAAGGCGCCGGCCATGCCGCAGCACCCGGCATCCGTGGCGTGCGCTCCCGGGCCCATGGCGGCCACGGCCGCGGTGTCGCCATCGGCGCGGGCGTGGCAGTGGCGGTGCACCAGCGGCGCCTCGCGCATGCCGGGCACCTCGAGGCCCAGGTCGATGACCGCCTGCTCGAACGAGACCACGGCATCGGCCACCCACTCGGCGCGCGGGTCGTCGGGCAGCAGCCATGGGAGGTCGGACGCCAGCATCGACAGGCACGAGGGCTCGAGCACCACGATGGGGTGCCCGGCCATGGCGTAGGGCGCCAGGGCGCCCAGCACCTTCAGCCCCTGCTTGCGCGCGAGGTCGGGCATGCCCTGCGAGAGGGCCGGGCGTCCGCAGCATCCGCCCGAGAGCACCTCCGCGCGCGCGCCCGCGGTGCCGAGCACGCGCACGGCGGCATCGCCGATGGGCGGGTGCAGGAAGCGCGTCCAGGTGTCGGCGAACAGCCCGATCGGCCTGCCGTCGCCGGTGGGCGCCGGTGGGCGCCACTCGCGCACCGGCAGCGGGGCGTGGCGTCCGAGGCGTCCCTCGGCGAGCCGGGCTGCCCGCCGGGCGAGCCGCGGCGACGTCGATCCCGCGCGCATGAGGTCGTGCGCGTGCGCGGCCGCGAGCACGGCGGGCGAGGGGCGCTGCTCGGCATGGCGGTGCACCATGGCCTCCACCTTCAGGCGCGACATGTCCACTCCGGCAGGGCACTCGGTGGCGCAGGCCCGGCACGACAGGCACAGGTCCATGGCCTCCGCCAGCCCGGGGTCGGCCAGGCCCAGGTCGAGGTTGCCCTCGATCGCCGCGCGCAGCAGCACGGCGCGCCCGCGCGTGGAGTGCCGCTCATCATGCAGCGCCTGGTACGACGGGCACATCACGGCATCCGACCGGCGGCACTGGCCGTTGCCGTTGCAGGCCTCGGCCGCGCGCTGCAGGCCGCCCACGGCGTCGAACGACACCGCCGTGCTGATGTGGTGCAGGGGAGGGGACGCCGCGATGCGCAGGCCCTCGTCGAGCGGATCGGGGTCGGTGATGATGCCGGGGTTGAGGATTCCCGCGGGGTCGAGCGCCCGCTTCACCTGGTCGAAGCGCTGGAGCAGGTCGGCGTCGTACATGCGGGGGAGGAGCTCGCCGCGGAGCCTGCCGTCGCCGTGCTCGCCCGAGAGCGATCCGCCGTGCGCGGACACGATGTCGGCCACGGCCTCGGCCACGCGCCGCACCTGGGCGGGGGCGCCCTGCTTGCGCAGGTCGACCATCGGGCGTATGTGCAGGCAGCCCACGCTCGCGTGGCCGTACCAGACCGCATCGCCCATGCCCTCGTCGGTGAGCACGCGGCGCACCTCGCGGGCGAACGGGGCGAGCGCGTCGGGCGGAACCGCGGGATCCTCGATGAACGGGATGGGCTTCTCGTCGCCCTCCGTGCGAAGCGCCCGGGCGATGCCCGTGCGCCGGATGGTCCACACGGCGGCCTGGTCGGCCGGATCGTCGATGACCGTCGCGCCGGCCAGCGCACGGGCGTTCTGCGTGGCCTCGCCGGGCTCCCCCGAGTACTCGACCACCAGCATCGCGGGCGCGCGGCCCACGATGCCGAGCAGCGCCCGCTCTGCCGGCTGGCGGTTGGAGGGGTCGACGAGCGAGGCATCCATGAGCTCGATGGCCGAGGGGCCGGTGGCGATGAGGGCGGGCACGGCCTCGAGCGCGGAGTCGACATCGGTGAACGGCACGATGGCCAGGGCGCGCTCGGGCGGGATGGGCCGCAGTCGCACCACGGCCGAACGCATGACCGCCAGCGTGCCCTCACTGCCCGAGAGGAACGCCGGCCAGTCGGGTTCGGGCCCGGCGAGGCGGTCGAGCGCGTAGCCGGACACCCGCCGCATGAGCGCGGGGAAGCCCTGGTCGGTGGCGAGCGCCCGCGCGGCCTCGAGCGCCGGGGGCGCGTTGCCGCCCTTCACGAGCGTGGCCTGCGTGCCATCGGCCAGCACCACGTCGAGCTCCACGATGTTGTCGGCGGTCATGCCGTAGACGATCGAGCGGGCGCCCGCGGAGTTGTTGCCGATCATCCCCCCGAGCGTTGCGCGGCTGCCGGTGGCCACGTCGGGACCGAACATGAGGCCGTGCGCAGCGGCCGCCCGGTTGAGGTCGTCGAGCACCGCGCCGGGCCCGACGCGGGCGGTCATCGATGCGGGATCGACCTCGATGCCGCGCAGGCGGGAGCAGTCGACCACCAGGCCGCGGCCCACCGACTGCCCGGCGAGGCTCGTGCCCGCACCCCGCATGGTGAGGGGGATGTCGTGCCGCGCGCAGGCATCGACGGCCAGCGCGAGGTCGTCCTCGTGGCCCGCCAGCAGCGCTCCCACGGGCACGCGGCGGTACAGGCTGGCGTCCACGGCATAGAGCTCGCGCGTGGCGGCATCGCCCCGCACGTCGCCGTGGGTCTCGCGGGCCAGTTCCAGCAGCGCGTGGCGTGCGTTATCCACGCCCCCGATGGTATGCCCGACCGCTCACCGAAGTCCCGCTTGCGAGCCGCGTTCCGCGTGCTATGTTCCCCCGGCTCGAAAGAGCAACGGCCTTCTTGCGCGCGGCCATCAGGGCCGCGCGTTGCATGAGTGGGCCTTTTCGGAAGCACAGGCGGGTGGCGACCCGGATGGTCGTTCGCCCGCTCGGACGCGCATGAGGAGCATGGGATGGCGAAGGAGAAGTTCGACCGCTCGAAGCCCCACGTGAACGTGGGCACTATCGGTCACGTCGACCACGGCAAGACGACCCTCACTGCTGCCATCACCCAGACGCTCGGCCAGAAGTACGGCGGCGAGGTGCGCAGCTTCGATGAGATCGACAACGCCCCGGAGGAGCGCGAGCGCGGCATCACCATCGCGACCTCGCACGTGGAGTACGAGACGGAGGGCCGTCACT
>SXZC01000101.1 GCA_005788075.1 Actinomycetota bacterium | reverse complement strand
TCCTGGCGTCGCAGCTCGAGGACGTCCTCGAGGCCCTCGGTGGCCACGAGGGCGGTGCGGGCGCCGGTGCCCTCGAGCATGGCGTTCGTGCCCACGGTCATGCCGTGCGCGATGCGCCCCACCTGCGGCGCGCCGATGCCGGCGGTCGCGAGCGCCGCAGTCACTGCCTGCACGACGGCCTCGCCCTGGTCGCCGGGCGTGGTCGGCACCTTGGCTGAATGCACCCGGCCATCCGACACCACCACGGCGTCGGTGAATGTTCCCCCGACGTCGACGCCGACCAGCGCGAGAGGGGTTTCATCCCGGGTGGGATCTACCATGGCCATGCAATCTATCCCCGACCTCGGGAGGCCCGTCCTGCGCGCCAGGCTCGCCCTCGCCCTCATCGCCGTGATTCCCGCCGTAGCCGCCGCCCAGCCGGCGGTGCCCCCGCTCGGGCCCGCGACGGGCCTGGAGGCCATCCCCACCGGCGACCTGGTGGCCGGGCTCGAGGGGTGGAGCCAGGTCGGTCCGACGATGACGCTGCTCGGCGGGCCGCTCATCGAGGCGGGGGACAACACCACGGTCGTCGGGCCGGCGTTCACCGTGCCGGCCAACGCGCAGGCGCTGCCGCTCGTGCTCGGGGTGCCTGGAGCCAATGCCCTCCTCGACATCTCGGCGCGTCCCGTGGCCGGGGGCGCGGACATTCCCCTCGTCACGCTCACGCCCGACCGCGCCGTCAGGTCGGTCGACGTGCCGATCGCCGCTGCACGTGGTCGCGCGGTGCGGGTGGTGATCGACCCGGTCTCCAGCCTGGGGCGCCGGGTCTACGTGCGGTCGATCGGACCGCCGGTGGAGGTACTGCCGGGCTGGGATGTCCGCCGCGGGCTGCCGGTGGTCACCTCCCGCTGGGGCCGACGGGGCCTCGACGTGCAGGACGCGCCGCTCGAGGCCACGACGGCGCCCTTCTCGCCGCGCGGTCGCACCGCCTTCGTCGGCGTGTCGGTGCGGGGGGCGGGCACGGTCCGGGCGAGCCTCCGCGGGCGCGCGGCCCGGGCCTCGGCGAAGGCCGGCTCCTGGACGACGCTGCGCCTGCGTGTGCCGAAGGGCGCACGGGGCGTGCGAATCGCGTTCACGGCCACGCCTGCGCCGGGGGAGCGCCTCATGGTCGCGGGCATCGGTGCGCCGGCGCCGCGCACGCCGCCGCGACCAGCGCCTCCGAGGAGTCGTCCCTAGGAGTCGACCTGCCGGGGGTATGCCCCCGGCCACTTCGGAAGCAGCGCCCGCGCCTGGGCGAGGGCCTCGCTGCGGCTGTCGTACGTGCCCGAGAACACCACCCAGTATCCGGGGCGAAGGGGTGGGTGGTCGCTGCTGAACAGCACCCCGCCGGGCTGGCCCTGCGACTGCAGCCGGCTCGCGGCAGCGCGGGCATCAGACTCGTTGCGGACGCTCGAGACAATGGCCGTCCAGCCGGACGTGCCGGCGGGCCAGTCGCCGCTCCCGCTGGTGGATCCGCCGGGGGATGACGCCGAGGTGTCGGTGGGGTAGGGGTCCACGGTCGTGGTGGGGTACTCGCTGGTGGTCTGCCCGCCGGTGGGGCCGGTCTCGGTGTAGATGCCGCTTGGGCCCGACGCCGGGGTGTCGGCGGGCAGCGGGGTGGTGTACGTGGTGTCCACGCCGGGCGTGGTGTACGTGGTGTCCATCGGCAGGGTGCCGGTGGTGTCGCCGGGGAGGCTCGAGTCGGTCTCGGTGGTGGGCATGGTGATGGAGGGCACGGTGATCACCCGCGAGGTCTCCGGGGCGGTGACCGCCGCGGCCGAGCCGGTGTCGTCCTGCGAGGCCACGTATGCGAGGGCACCCGCGCCGGCGCCCAGCACGGCCAGCCCCAGCGCCACCACCGCCAGGCCTCCCGCGCCGCGCCTGAGGCGGGGTGCGTCCTTCGTGGGCGAGCCGCACTCGAGGCAGTAGGTCTGGCCGGGATCCAGCTCGGCGCCGCATACGGTGCAGTGCTCCGGGGTCGGTGCCTCCTCGGCGGCGGCGTCCACCGGGGCATCCTGTCCGTCGGCCTGGGCATCCGGGGGCGCGCCGGCGCTGCCGGGCGGACCGGGGTACGGCAGCTCCGGCATCAGGCGTCCCCCCCGCCCTGCGGGGGAATCGCGGCGGTGGGCTGGGGGTCACCCTCGACGATGACCGTGGTGACCTGCTCCTCGACGATGACGGTGGTGGGTTGATCGGCCACGGCGGCGGCTTCCGCCACCTCGGGCTTGAGCGGAGCGCCGCACGACGCGCAGAAGTTCGCGGTGGCACGTGATCGGAAGCCGCAGCTCGGGCACTGGATGCTGCTCCCGCGGCCGGCCTGGCGTCGCTCCTGGCGCTCCTGCCTGAGCTGATCCAGCTGCGCACCGAGGTCGTCCACCTGGGCACGGATGTCCGCCACCTCGGCTGCGCGACGGCGCATGACGTCTTCCGCGAGGAGCCCGCGGGAGTGAAGCTCCATCGCCAGCCCGCCGAGGTCGAAGATGCCCTGCTCGTACTGGCTGGTGAGCTGGCG
>SXZC01000100.1 GCA_005788075.1 Actinomycetota bacterium | reverse complement strand
GTCGGGCGTGAGGGCCTCGGCGATGATGGCGCCCACCTCGCGAAGCTCATCGGGGCCCATGCCGCGCGTGGTGAGGGCGGCGGTGCCGATGCGCACGCCTGACGTGACCGTGGGCGGGCGCTCGTCGAACGGCACGCCGTTCTTGTTCACCGTGATGCCCGCCCGGTCGAGCCGCTCCTCGCCATCCACGCCGGTGAGTGGCGTGCCGGAGAGGTTGACGAGCACGAGGTGGTTGTCGGTGCCGCCCGTGACCAGGTTGATGCCGTTGGCCATGAGCACCTCGGCCATGGCCTGGCAGTTGTCCACCGTGCGCTGCTGGCGCTCGCGGAACTCCGGCGTGAGGCACTGCCCGAAGGCGATGGCCGTGCCGGCGATCACGTGCATGAGCTGGCCGCCCTGCAGTCCGGGGAACACCGCGCGATCGATGGCGCTGCCGAACTCCTCGTCGCACATGATGAAGCCCGCGCGCGGTCCGCCGAGGGTCTTGTGCATGGTCGAGGTGACCACGTGCGCGATGCCCACCGGGCTCGGGTGCACGCCGCCGGCCACAAGGCCGGAGATGTGCGCCATGTCCACCATAAGGCGCGCGCCCACCTCGTCGGCGATCTCGCGGAAGGCCGGGAAGTCGAGGGTGCGCGGGTATGCGCTGGCCCCGGCCACGATGAGCTTCGGCTTCACCTCGTGCGCCTGGCGCCGGATCTCGTCCATGTCGAGACGGCAGGTCTCGGGGCTCACCCCGTAGCCGTGGAACTCGTACATGCGGCCCGAGAAGTTCACCTTGAGGCCGTGGGTGAGGTGGCCGCCGTGCGCCAGCGACATGCCCATCACCTTGTCGCCGGGCTCGATCAGCACGCTGTAGGCGGCCTCGTTGGCGGTGCTGCCCGAGTGCGCCTGCACGTTCACGTGCTCGCAGCCGAACACCTCCTTGGCGCGCGCGATGGCGAGGTCCTCCACCTCGTCCACCACCTCGCAGCCGCCGTAGTAGCGCTTGTGCGGAAGCCCCTCGGCGTACGTGTTGGTGAGCACCGAGCCCACGGCCTCGAGGATGGCCATGCTCGTGAAGTTCTCGCTGGCGATCATCTCCAGCGTCTCGGCCTGGCGCTCGAGCTCCTGGCGCAGCAGGCCCGCCACCGCCGGATCGGCCTCGGCGAGCGGCTGGGACAGGTGGCTGTCTGAATCGAAGAAACTCACGGCGGTGCACTCCGGCGGGTGAGGTGGTGGCTGTCGGGGCCCATCGTAGCGGGGGCCCCTGACTACCCCGCCCGCCGAAGTGCGAGTGCTACGCCTTTCCGCAGCGCATCTGGAACTGCACCACCGTCGGGTTCTTCGCCCGGGTGAGGGTCATCTCGACCACGCCGGCGTTCCTGCCCTTGGGCGTCATCTGCACGTCCACGAGGGCGCGGTCCTTCCACCTGGGCGACTTCCCGTTGGCCGGGAACTCCTGGATGGTGTAGGCGAGCTTGCCCTTCCTCACCATTCCGGCGGGGCAGATGCGGGTGTCGGTGCGCGTGACGTTCTTCTTCAGCGCGTACTCACGGGCACGGAATGCCTTGCCGTTCTTGACGTCGACCGTGTCGATGGTCTTGTCGCGGATGCGTACGGGGGCGGCGTTGGCCACCTGGTTGGAGGGGCGCTCCGACGAGCGCGACGTGCGCTCGTTGCTTCCGTTGCCCGAGGCGCTTGCGCCCGCGGCGTTCACGCATGCGATGGCGGCCTGCCAGTTCCCACCGCCACCGAAGTTCGACACGCTCGCCCCGGCCGACCCGTATGACCCTGTGGATGCATTGCCGGGGGTGACCCCTCCGTACCAGGTCTCAGCAGAGAGGGATGCGTCTCCGCCGTCGCCGGTCTGCCAGCCGACGAAGGTGGCGTACGTGAAGCTGAGGGGGTTCGTGCCGTCGATCCCGAGCGCGGGCCACGGACCTGCGTTGTTGTACGACTGCCCATCGAGGCTCCAGGAGAGCCCCGGGGATCCACCGGGGGCGTTGTTGGCGCAACTGATCGCCTGGTTCTGGCTGGCGCCGCCGTTGATCTGGATCCACCCGGTCACCGACTGCATGCAGTACGTGCCGAGCTCTCCGCTCAGGCCCCAGCGGCTCTGGGCATAGGTGCAGGTGTCCGAGCCGTTGTCGCCCCAGTAGCTCGAGTTGGCAGATGCGCTACCAGCACCAATCGCAAGGGCGCCGAGTGCAAGCGGGATGGCGGCCAGTGCCGCGCGGGTACGCACCTTCGTCATGAGGGGTTCTCCTTACGCCCTGACGCAGCGCATCTGGAACTGCACCACGGTCGGGTTCTTGGCCTTGGTGAGGGTCATCTCGACCATGCCGGCGTTCCTGCCCTTGGGGGTGAGCTGGACGTCCACGAGGGCGCGGTCCTTCCACCTGGGCGACTCCCCGCTGGCCGGGAACTCCTGCACGGTGTACGAGAGCTTGCCCTTTCGCACCATGCCTGCGGGGCAGATGCGGGTGTCGGTGCGCGTGACGTTCTGCTTCAGCGCGTACTCGCGGGCGCGGAACGCCTTGCCGTTCTTGCCGTCGACGGTGTCGATGGTCTTGTCGCGGATGCGCACGGGGGCGGCGTTGGCCACCTGGGCGGAGGGCCGGGTGGCGCCGCGCTCGTTCGATATCGCGCTCGCACCGGCGGCGTTAAGGCACGCCACCGCTGCCTGCCAGTAGCCACTGCCGCCCAGGTTGTCGACGGCCGCCTGCCCCGTGCCGTACACCGGCGGCGAGGAACTCGCGGAACCCGCGGTGATCGAGCCGGCGATCTGCGAGTTGAGGTAGGCGCTGCCGTTCCCCGTCTGCCAGCCGGCGAACTCGCCCTGGTCGCTGATCGCGGCGAGCTGGGGCCACACGCTGCCGTTCTCGGTGGTGTACGACTGCCCGTCGAGGCTCCACGAGAGCCCCGGGGACCCTCCGGGCGCATTGTTGGAGCAGCTGACCGCCTGGTACTGCGGCTGGCCACCGTTGATCTGGATCCAGCCGGTCACCGACTGCATGCAGTACTGGCCGAGCTGGCTCTGGGAGATGGCCGCCGAGCAGGTGCCGGAGCCGTTATCACCCCAGCTGGATGAGTTGGCCGATGCGCTGCCGGCACCGGTCGCGATGGCCCCGAGGGCGAGGGGGAGTGCGATCAGGACTGACCGTGCAGATGGAGGGCGCATGGGAATTCCTCATTCCGGGGGACTAGATATTCAGAGTAGAGCAATCCCACGGGTGGCGCACAACTATGTGCGGTGCCCCGCGACCACCCGGGCAATGCCCGCCAGGTCGGGGCGCGTCACGCACCCCTCGAAACCGTATCCACGGAGGATGGACACCACGGCATCCTCCTGGCCTTGGCCCACCTCGAGCACGACCAGCCCCCCGGGGTCGAGCACGCCCGCTGACTCCCGGATCACCCGCTCGTGATCCTCGGTACCCACCGGCCCTGACACCAGCGCCTCCTCGGGTTCGTGCCGCAGCGCCGGGTAGCGCTCGAGGTCAGCGGGCACCAGGTACGGCGGATTGCTCACCACCACGTCGAACTGCTCGCCGCAAACCGCGGCCATGCCGTCGCTCTGGAGCAGGCGCACGCGGTCGACCAGGGCGGGATGGGCATCGAGGTTGCGTTGCGCCACCGCCAGTGCCGCGGGGCTGCGCTCGAGGCCGGTCACCGTGACGTCGGGACGCAGGTCGGCCACCGAGAGGGCGATTGCCCCCGAGCCGGTGCCCCAGTCGACGACGCGGGCGCCCTGCGGCGCCATCTCCACCACCAGGTCGACCACCACCTCGGTATCCGGCCGGGGCACCAGCACATCCGGCGTCACCTCGAGGTCGAGGCGCCCGAACGCCCGGCGCCCGGTGATGTGCGCCACGGGCTCCATCTCGCCGCGCCGCGCGATGAGCGCCCGGCACGCGGCGAGCTCGTCCTCGGTGAGCGGCCGCTCGGCCTCGGTGTAGAGCTCGATGCGCTGCAGCCCGAGCGCATGCCCGATGAGCACCTCGGCATCGAGCCGCGGCGTGTCCGACCCCTTCCCGGCGAGCCACTCCGTCGACCTCTGCACAACCTCAGAAAGCTTCATGTTCCGCAGCATGCCATCGCCGCCCCGACAGGGGTGGAACCTGTCCGCGCCCGCATCAGCAGCCGTGCGGAGCGGGACCGAAGGCAGAAGGACAGGCGGCTCCGGGTCGCCCGACAGGGGTTATGTGACTTGCTGCTCCAGCAGCAGCCGGCGCTCCTCGGCCTGGAGGGCGTCGGTGAGCGACGCGAGCTGGCCCTGCAGCACCTGCTCCTTGAGCGGCACGGTGACGCCGATGCGGTGGTCGGTCACGCGGTTCTGGGGGTAGTTGTAGGTGCGGATCTTCTCGGAGCGGTCGCCGCTGCCCACGTGCGCGCGGCGGGTGTCGCGCATCTCGGCCTCCTGCTCGGCCTGGGCCTTCTCGAGCAGGCGCGAACGCAGCACGCGCATGGCGCGCTCCTTGTTCTGGAGCTGGCTCTTCTCGTCCTGCATCGACACCACGACGCCCGTGGGGATGTGCGTGATACGCACCGCGGAGTCGGTGGTGTTCACGCTCTGGCCACCCGGGCCGCTCGAGCGGTAGACGTCGATCTTGAGGTCGTTCGGGTCGATCTGCACGTCGACCTCCTCGGCCTCGGGCATCACGG